>CAZOEX010000054.1:0-11036 GCA_964578925.1 uncultured Gemmatimonadota bacterium
ACGCGGCGATGATGCTCGCCTACGCCAACAAGGTCGTGATCGTGCCCGGCTACGGGCTCGCCGTCGCCCAGGCTCAGCACAAGCTGCGCGAGCTCGCCGACCAGCTCATCTCGCGCGGCGTGCAGGTCCGCTACGCCATCCACCCCGTGGCCGGCCGAATGCCGGGTCACATGAACGTGCTGCTGGCCGAGGCGAATGTACCGTACCCGCAGCTCTACGAAGTCGAGGACGTGAATCCCGACATGCCGACCGTCGACGTGGCGCTGGTGGTCGGCGCGAACGACACGGTGAACCCGGCGGCGCGCGACGATCCGGGTAGCCCGATCGCCGGTATGCCGATCGTCGAGGTCGACCGGGCGAAGCATTCCATCGTCATGAAGCGGAGCCTCAGCCCGGGATTCGCCGGAGTCGACAACGAGCTCTTCTACAACCGAAACAACATGATGCTCTTCGGCGACGCGGCCGACTCCCTCGGCGAGATCATCGAGGAGGTCAAGCAACTCTGAGGGGCGGCGGCTCGCTCAAGCCGCGGCGCCCCGCCGACGTCGGGCGAGCCCGAGCGCGAAGAGATCGTCGGGATCGGTTTCCCACAGATCGAGCTCGAGGCCCGTCTCCTCCAGGACCGCCTCCACGGAGCGACGCGTGTACTTGTGGCTGAGCTCCGTGCGCAGGGTCTCTCCCGCCGCGAACTCGACCTCGAGGTCCAGCGCCCCCAGGCGCACCGTCTGCGCCCGGTCGCTCAGCAGATGCATCTCGATACGCGCCCGGTCGCGATCGTAGCACACCCGGTGCTCGAACGCGTCGAGGTCGAAGTCGGCGTCGAGCTCGCGGTTCAGCATCCGGAGGAGATTCAGGTTGAACTGCGCCGTCACGCCGGCCTCGTCGTCGTACGCCCGGACGAGCGTCTCGACGTCCTTCACCAGATCGAAACCGATCAGGAACGCGTCGTCGGGCTGAAGGCGGCCGGCGACGTCCCGCAGGAAGGCGCGGGCGGCCTCCTCCTCCAGGTTCCCGATCGTCGAACCGAGGAAGATCGCCAGGCGGCGGCGACCCCGGAACGGAAGCGGCTGCTCATGCTCGAAGTCGGTGATCACGCATTCGATCCGCAGGCCGGGATAGTCGCGCAGCAACTGTGCCGCGGCGGCGCGGGAGGCCGACTCGCTCACGTCGAGCATGCCATACCCTTCGAGCCGCCCGGCGCGCCGCATTTCATCGAGAAGCACCCGGGTCTTGAAGGCGCTGCCCGACCCGAACTCCACCAGGACCGTAGGCCGAACCCGATCTACGATCAGGGGGGCCACGCGCTCGAGGATGCTCCGCTCGGTGCGCGTCTGGTAGTACTCCGGCAGGTCGGTGATCCGCTCGAACAGCTGCGAGCCGCGCGCATCGTACAGGTATTTGGGCGGCATGCTCTTCTGCGGCGCGGTCAGACCCCGTCGGGCGTCGTCCGCCAGCTCGAACGGACTGTCCCCGTCCCTCAGGAGGTTCCGTACGACCAGGTTGGCGCCGTCGGCGTCAGACATCGCGCGCGAGCCGCAGGCCGGCGAAGATCTGGCGGCGGATCGGGTAGTCCCAGTTGCGGAAGGTGTTCGACGCCACGGCGGGTCGCGTGGCCCAGGATCCCCCGCGAAGCACCCGATACTCGGGACGGTCGTACACCAACTCGAGCGCGTCTTCCGACAGCGGCCGAATGAGCAGAAGGGTGCGCTCGCGGACGTCGCGCAGAGCCAGGGCGACTTCACGGCGCGAGCGGGTCGTGGACGGAGCGTCGGTGTCGAGGGTCATGTCACCCAAGGTATTCGGCCCGCCGCTGCCGACAAGGACGCCGCCGTCGTGCGTTACGGACGCCCGGCCGACTGCCGGCATGGTACGCGCGAGGGCCGCCGTGTACGTTTGCGGGAAAGGCGGATGCCGTCGCTTCGGCGCCGCCCTGCATACTCCAGAAGCGACTCCGGAGGCACCCCATGCCCCTGCTGCTGACTTCCCTGCCCGTTCGAGCCGTAGAACGCTTCGCCGGCCGGTTGCGGTTCCCCGTGGTCTTTTTCCTCACCGCGGCGCTGTTCGTGGCCGATCTCTTCTTCCCGGACGCGATCCCGCTGGTGGACGAGATCCTGCTCGGGCTCGCGACCGTTCTGTTCGGCTCGTGGAAGCGCCGGAAGAGCGAGGACGATCGCTCCGACGGCGTGGAAACGACCGGCCCGGAGACCTAGATTCGGAACTAGCGTCGAGACGACGCGCCATCATGACAATCGCGTGGGCCGCAACCGGCCCGCGATGCGGCTAATGCAACCGGGAAGAGCGACCATGGCCGAAGACGGAACGGGTACCGGCAGACGAGTCCAGGTGAGCGAGGAAGAGGCGCGGCGCGTAGCGGAAGCGGCCCGGGAAGCCGGATGGGCCGATCACACCTTCGTGCGGGATCTCTTTCTCGGCGATCTGCAGCTGGACCTCATCCATCCCTACCCGGATCCCGACGACTACGTCAGCGACGACTGCCGCGCCTTCCTGGCCGAGCTGAAGGAGTTCCTCGAGACGGAGGTCGACTCCGAGAAGATCGACCGCGACCGGAAGATCCCCGACCACGTGATCGACGGCCTGCGCGACATGCGTGCCTTCGGGCTCAAGATCCCGAAGGAGTACGGCGGCCACGGCTTCGGGCAGGTCGAATACAACCAGGTGATGGCGTTGCTCGGAAGCGTGGACGGAAGTCTCGTCGCTTTGCTCTCGGCGCACCAGTCGATCGGCGTGCCCCAGCCGCTCAAGCTCTTCGGCACCGAGGAGCAGAAGAAACGCTTCCTGCCGCGCCTGGCCGCCGGGGCGATCTCGGCTTTCGCGCTGACCGAGGACGACGTGGGCTCGGATCCGGCCCGGCTCAGCACGACCTACCGGCCATCGGAGGACGGGAAGCACTTCGTCATCGACGGCGAGAAACTCTGGACGACGAACGGGACGATCGCGGAGTTGCTCGTCGTGATGGCTCGGCATCACGAGACGGGACGGATCTCGGCCTTCATCATGGAGACCGACTCACCGGGCGTCGAGTTGATGGAGCGGAACCACTTCATGGGGATCCACGGCATCGAGAACGGCAACTTCCGCTTCGACGGCGTCCGCGTGCCGAAGGAGAACCTCCTCTGGGACGAGGGCAAGGGCCTCAAGCTGGCGCTCATCACCCTGAACACGGGGCGGCTCAGCATCCCGGCGGTCTCGATCGGTACGGGCAAGGCCGCCCTGCAGATCGTACGGGAGTGGGGTTCCTCTCGCGTGCAGTGGGGCCAGCCCGTCGGGAAGCACGAAGCCGTCGCGCAGAAGATCGCCTACATCGCCTCTCACACCTTCGCCATGGAGGCGGTGGCCGAGTCGGCCGCGATCATGGTCGACCGGGGCGGCTTCGACATCCGGCTCGAGGCCGCGCTCGCCAAGCTCTACAACACGGAGCACGGCTGGACCGTGGTCGACGAGACCGTGCAGACGCGAGGCGGGCGGGGGTACGAACGGGCCGATTCGCTGAAGGCCCGGGGCGAGGCGGCGATTCCGGCCGAGCGCATGCTGCGGGACTTCCGCATCAACCGGATCTTCGAGGGCTCGAGCGAGATCATGCGCCTGTTCATCGCCCGGGAGGCCGTCGACAAGCACCTGCAGGTCGCCGGACCGCTGGTCGAGGGCGACCTGGGCATCGGCGGGAAGCTCGCGCTGCTGCCGAAGGTCGGCCTCTTCTACGCGCTCTGGTATCCGAAGCAGTGGCTGCCGCGCTTGAACGTCGACCGGGGCTTCGGCCCCGACCTGGCGCCGCACGTGCGCTTCGTCGAGCGATCGTCGCGTAAGCTCGCGCGCACGCTCTTCCACAAGATGGTGAAGCACGGGGCCGGCCTGCAGAAGCGGCAGATGCTCCTCTTCCGCGGAGTCGACGTGGGCGCCGAGCTCTACGCGATGGCGGTCACCTGCGCCCGGGCTCAGATGTTCGTCCGGACGGGACGGAAGGAGGCGAAACGGGCGGTCGAGCTGGCCGACGTCTTCTGTCGGATGGCGCGCCGCCGGGTGGCCGAGGCCTTCCGAATGATGGCGGACAACGACGACCCGGCCCTCTACCGGGCCGCCCGCGACGTGCTCGACGGCGAGCACCTCTGGATGGAGGACAACATCGCCGGCAACGAGCCGGTCTCGCTGCCCGAGGAGGGATGGGGCGAGCCCGAGGCCAGCGGTGCGGACGAAGACGAGGCGGTGCCGGTCGCCGGCTGAGCGCGGGAGCCGACGGCCCAGCCGCGGGAGGCGGACGGGCGGATCGTAACCGCTCCGGCGGAGGAAGCCGGCGTCAGGAGACGGCCAGGACGATCTTCCCGAAGTTTCGGTTGGCCTCCATGAAGGCATGGGCCGCCGGCGCCTCGTCGAGGGGGAACACCCGGTCGACCACCGGCTCGAGGCTGCCGTCCGCGAATCCCTGGAGCATCTCCTCGCGGGCCGCCCGCGCCAGCGCCGCCTTCTCGACGGGGGAGCGCGTACGCATGACCGTGCCGACGATACGGAGCCGACGACGCAGAACGAGTCCGAGATCGGTCTCGGCCCGCGCGCCGCTCATCAACCCGATCAGCACCAGCCGGCCCCGGTGGGCCAGCGCCGCGAGGTCGTCCGCCCAGTAGGACGAGCCGACCAGCTCCAGGATCACGTCCACTCCCTCCCCGTCCGTCTCCCGGTCGACGACCGCCCGGAAGCTCTCATTCCGGTAGTCGATCGGAACGTCGAGGGGCAGCCCGAGCTGCGTGATGCGGGCCAGCTTGCCCTCCGAGGCGGTGCCGAAGATCCGCTCCGCCCCCATGGCGCGGGCGAGCTGCAGCGCCGCCGTCCCGACCCCGCTGCCCGCCGCGTGCACGAGCACGCGCTCGCCGGCGTCGAGTTCGCCCTGGCGCAGCGCGTCCCACGCGGTGAGGAAGGCTTCGGGGATCGCCGCCGCCCGCTCGAAGTCCAGCTCCCCCGAAATCGGCAGAAGATGGTCGAACGGCGCCACGACGCGCTCGGCGTACGCGCCGCCGGGCACGAGGCCCATCACGCGGCGGCCGATCACGGCCTCGTCGATGTCGGCCCCCACGGCCGTCACGACGCCGGCGTACTCCAGCCCCGGAATGTCGGAGCGCGTCCCGGCGGGCGCCGGATAGTGGCCGCGACGCTGCAGGAGGTCCGCGCGGTTCAGCGCGGCGCAGCGCACATCGATCGCCACCTCTCCGGCCCGGGGCGTCGGCGCCTCGACCTCGCACAGCTCGAGCACCTCGGGACCGCCGGCCTCCCTGATGCATACGGCTCTCATTTCCCGTCGTCCCGCTCGGCCGATCTCCTTGCGGGCGGGCGACGGGCGACGGCTCGGAACACGCTGCTCAGCGTGTGGCCAGCCGATAGACCCAGAGAAGCAGAACGGCGCCCAGAACGGCGACGATCATGCTGCGGAAGTCGAAGCCGCTGATCCCGCCGAAACCGAACTGCGTGGCGATCCAGCCGCCAACCACCGCGCCGACGACTCCGATCAGCATCGTCACGACGCATCCACCGGGGTCCTCGCCCGGCATGATCCACTTCGCGAGGGCTCCGGCGATGAGGCCGAATACGATCCAGGACAGAATTCCCATGGTCTTTCCTCCGGTATCTTCTCGGTGATTCAATGTGGAGCTTCCGAACGCGTGCCGCGTCGTCGACCTCAACCTACGGGTTTCTCGTCCGCGAAGGTTCGGTCGGTTGCGGGGATCTCGCGGCTATGTCACCTCCTCCGTCGCGGCGCGGATCGCCTCGAGCGCCGCGGCCGGGTCGGCGGCCCCGGTGATGGAACGACCCACGACCAGGTAGTCCGCCCCGGCGGCCCGGGCGACCGCGGGCGTGGCTACGCGACGCTGGTCGTCCGCCGACTGTCCCGGGAGACGTATGCCCGGTGTGACGATCAGGAAGTCGTCGCCGCACGCCACACGTACGGCGCGCGCCTCGTTCACGCTGCACACGGCGCCGTCGACGCCGGACTCCCGCGCGAGACCCGCAAGCCGTCCTGCGGTCTCCTCGACGCCGGCTCCCGGGCCCATCACGGCGGACAGCGCCGCGTCGTCGAGGGAGGTGAGCACCGTGATGGCCAGGAGCCGTAGACGCCGTTCGTCGGCGGCGACCGAGGAGCGCGCCGCCTCCGCCGCGGCCCGCAGCATGGCCTCCCCGCCGGCACCGTGCACGGTGAGCAGCTCGACCCCCAGGGCGCCAGCGGCCCGCACCGCCCCGGCCACGGTGTTCGGGATGTCGTGGAGTTTGAGGTCCAGGAAGACGCGGCGACCGTCGTTCACGAGCCGCTCGACCACCGCGGGACCGCCTCGTGTGAAGAGCTCCAGGCCCACCTTGTACCAGGTGCCCTCCGGCAGGTGGTCGACCAGCGCGAAGGCCTCGCCGACCTCCGGAAAATCCAGGGCGACGATCACCTCGGGCCCAGCGCGTCCGGCGTCGGCCGCCGGGTCGCTTCTCCTCATCTCCCCTGTCCCTCGTCGATGGTCGTACGCGGCTCGCGCGGCAGAGCGGGACCGGACGCGTGCTCGACGTCGATCTCGAGCACCCCGACGAGATCCGGCAACCGTTCCACGTCGTGTCGTCCCAGATATTCCGCGATCCCGCCCTGGACCCCGACCGCGACGTCCGGGTCCACGAACAGCGCCGTGCCGATCTGTACCAGGCTGGCGCCGGCGAGAATGTACTGCAGGGCGTCGGCCGCCGTCCGGATCCCACCGATCCCGATGATCGGAAGATCGACGGCACGGGCCGCCTGCCAGGTGAGATAGACCCCCATCGGGAGGATCGCGGGCCCGCTCACCCCTCCGCTCACGTTGCCGATCACGGGCCGACGACGCTCCACGTCGACCAGCATGCCCGGAAACGTGTTGATGGTGCTCAGACCGTCGGCCCCGGCTTCCTCGCACACCCGTGCGTAGAGGCCTATGTCGGGCACGTTGGGCGTGAGCTTCACGACCACGGGCCGGTCCGTCGCGCGACGCACCCGGCCGACGAGCTCCGACAGCGCAGCCGCGTCGGTGCCGAAAAGGGTCCCTCCCTCCACGTTCGGGCAGGAGACGTTGATCTCGTATCCGAGAAATCCCTCGGCGTCGTCGAGCCCTCGGACGACCGCGGCGAACTCCTCCGCCGTATGTCCGACCACGTTCACGAGAACCCGGGCCCGGCTCAGGTTCGCCGCCAGCCAGGGCAGCTTCTCGGACCGAAAGCGCTCGAGTCCTACGTTCTGCAGTCCGATCGCGTTGATCATCCCTCCGGGCGTCTCGGCCACCCGGTGCGGCGGATTCCCCTGCCTCGGGTCCACGCTCACCGCCTTGGTGACGAGGCCCCCGATCTCCTCGAGGGGAATCAGCTCCGCGTACTCGCGTCCGTAGCCGCACGTGCCCGAGGCCAGCACGACCGGGCTCTGAAAGTCGGTCCCGAATACGCGCTGCCGCAGCCGCTCCCTCAGCTCGACCATGCCAGCTCCCGCCTCTCGAACACGGGCCCCTCGGTACACGACTTGATCCATCGACCGTCCGCGGATCGGACCACGCAGCCCTGACAGGTGCCGATGCCGCAGCCCATGTGTTCCTCCACCGAGACCTGGAGACGCAGGTCGGCCGCCCGCGCCAGGCGCTCCAGCGCTTCGAGCATCGGCGTCGGGCCGCAACCGAACAGCTCGGGGCCCGCGTCGACGTCGATTCCGTCGAGCACGAGCCCCGGCCGGCCGGCCGAGCCGTCCTCCGTGAAGACGACCGGGCGCTGGCCGGTCAGCCGTTCGATCAGCTCCGGGGCGAAGACGCGGTCTGCCGAGCGCTCGCCGTAGACGAGCTCGACGGCCGCACCCGTACGGCGCACCTCCGGCACCAGGAAGAGGAAGGGGGCCAGTCCGACACCGCCCGCGACACAAACGAGCGGCCGGTTCGCGGGAACGTCGAACGGCCGGCCCAGCGGGCCGAGCAGGAGCACCTCGTCCCCGGCCTCGAGGCGTGCCAGGCGGCGTGTCCCGGCGCCGAATTCGCGAACGAGCAGGCCGAGTCGGCCGTCCTCACCCCGCCAACCGACGCTGAACGGCCGGGGCAGAAAGGGCGCGTCGATTCCCGACAGCCCGAATCCGATCATCACGAACTGGCCCGGGCGGGCGGCGCCCGCGATTTCGGGAGCCTCCAGCTCGAGCCACCAGGTCTCGCTGGCGGCCCGGGTGTTGGCCAGCACGGGCACCCGACGCCGCACAGGTGTCGCCATCTAGAATTCCACTTCGGGTTCGTCCTCCTGCTCCCCCTGCGGCTGGAGCTCGTCCTCCGCATCCTGTTGGCCCGACGGATCGACGAGAACCGCCGTCGTGTCGTACAGCATTCGAATCTGGGTGATGCGGCGGCGAAGCTCGCGCTCGGCCTCGACGTAGGCCGAGTCGATGCCGGCCGTTCGAGGCAGATCCTGCAGGCTGACCCGATACGGATCGGAGCTGGAGAGCGCGGTGAGCTGAGTACGTAACCGGCTGTCCGTCGCCTCGCCCCTGTCCCCCGCCCACTCGCCGGCGGGCCAGTCGGCGTGGAGCATCGCCCCGGCGATGGCCTTGGCGCGCCACTGCGAATCGGGTGCGAGATCCAGGTACGTCAGATAGAGCCCCCGGGCGACGCGGCGCGCCCCGAGGTCGGCGCCGGCGATCTCGGCGGCCCGAAGCGCCGCCTCCGCCGCCGATGCACCGCGCGTCTCGTACGCCTCCACGAGCCGGGCGAACTCTTCCGTCCGGCGCCCCAGGCGGGCGACCTCGGCGGTGACTTTCGGATCGGGCACGGTGCGGGCCCGCGTCAGAGCCTCGCGCGCATCCACGATGTCGGCGGGGCGGCGGGCGTTCCGAATCTTCAGACGCGCCCACCGATAGCTCGCCTCGGATGCGTATCTCCCCCTGTCGGACGCGGCGACGGCGCTGTCGTACCGCGCCAGCGCAGTCTCACGATCTCCCTGGATCTCCCGGGTCAGGCCCCGGTAGTACTGCAGCAGCGCCAGCTTCGTCGGCGCGAGATCGGCATCTTCGAGCTGCTCGCCGAAGGCCGCCTCGAGGTTCTCGGGGGCATATCTGGCCAGGGAGTCGAGGTTGGCGTCCATCCCGGCGTCGAAGTTCGCGAACCGATTCTCGGCCACCAGCTCCGCCGTGATCGCCACCGCCTCCTCGTACTGTCCCACCTCGATGAGCCCGCGCGCCAGGTCGGTCCGCACGGCGTCCGTCAACTCCTCCTGGGCGCTGGCCGCGGTGAGGTCCTCCGCCGCGCCCTCGACATCGCCCGTCTCCAGGCGCGAGAGTCCGCGCCGGAAGTGGAAGAGGGCGCGATCGTCCGGGGACGGCTGGCCCTCGAGGGCCCGGGTGAGCAGGCGCTCGGCCTCGGCGTGCTCCTCCATCTCCTGGCGGGCGACGCCCTCGAGCCCCCGGCCGACGGTTACGAGCGCCGGATCCTCGGTCAGCTCGGCCACGCGGGAGGCCGTAACCGCGGCGGATTCAGGCAGATTCCGCGCGAGCTCCGACCGGGCCTTGAGGATGGCGGCCCGGGCCGCGTGCTCGCTCTCGGGATGATCGCGAATGAGACGATCGGCCTTCGCGATGACGCTGTCGTACTGCAGGTTCCCGCCGCTCCGCCGATCCTCGCGACGCTGTTCGACGGCCCGGTCGTACGCCTGCTCGATGTCGTACATCGCGTTGTAATAGACGCAGGACGCGACGAGGCTCGCTGCCGCCAGCAGGAGGGTTCGCTTCACCGGCCGCCTGCCAGCGCGTCGAGCCGGTCGCGCTTCTCGTCGAGATACCGACGGATGGCCCGGGCGATCGCTTCCGCCATTTCGCGTTGATGGTCCTCGGCACGGAGCCGACGCTCTTCGGACGGGTTGGTGATGAATCCGAGCTCGACGAGCACGGTCGGCATGTTGGAGGTCGCGCGGACGAGCACCCAGTACGGACCCGAGCGAACGCCCCGATCCGGACTGTCGACGACGTCGCGAAGCTCGTTCTGGATGAACCCGCCGAACCGGATCGACTCCTGCAGATGGGTTCCCTGGTCCAGGCCGGCGAGGATGAACTCGAGCTGTTCGATGTTCGGACCCTCGCGATCCTCGGCCCCGGGCACGGTGTTCTCCCGCATCGCCGCTTCGCGGCCCCGTTCGGTGCGCGCGGGCCCCAGGTAATAGGTCGTGAATCCGCGGGCCGACGTACCCGGCGCCCGTTCGGCGTCGACGTGGATCGAGACGAAGAGATCGCCGTCCCGCTCGACGGCCAGCCGCGGGCGCTCCGGCACGTCGATGAAGACGTCGCGGGCCCGGGTGAGCCACGGATCGATGTTCGGCGCCTCGCTCAGCTCCTCGTGCACCATCTTCGACACGGCGAGCGTGATGTCCCGCTCCGCCGCCCGTGTGCGCGGACTCTGCGTTCCGGGGTCGTGTCCGCCGTGCCCGGGATCGATGATCACGCGCCAGGGACCGGGCCGCCGGGCGTTCTCCCCCTCGACGACCGGCGGAAGCGACGGGGCGACCGTGCCGCCCGATGCCGAGGTCCGACCGGTGAATTGCGGCCGTTCGAGCAGCTCGTTCGGAACGTGGAGGCGACCGTCTTTCAGGTAGGGAACGTTGACGAGTTGCACGAGCTGGTCGCCGAGGCGGACGAAGGGCGAGCCGGGTCGTAGCTCCACGGCGTCTCCGCTGGCCGCCACGCCCGTACCGAACCCCGCCCGGTAGCCGGCCTCGCTGACCATCGAAGCGGGGAGTTCGGTCCAGACGGCGGTGGGATACGACGCATCCTGGCCGAGAGCTTCGCTCGCCGGCAGAAGGAGCGCGCATGTGGCGGCGAGGGCCGCCAGGATCGACCGGCAGATCACCTGCAACCGGCGCGGGGCCGTCGCCGGCCCACCGCCGTCCACCACGGCCTCGCCCCGCGGCACACCCGTCCCGACCTCATTCCCGACCTTCCGACCTGAGCGCACGCTCCACCTCCCGCTGCATGACTTTGCGTTTCATCGTCTCTCGCTTGTCGTGCAGCTTCTTACCCC
>CAZOEX010000055.1:0-10824 GCA_964578925.1 uncultured Gemmatimonadota bacterium
ACGAAGAGCTGCTGAACAGGCTGCTGCCGAACCGCTGGAGCCACTGGGGGCAGTCACCGAGCACCATTCTCCAGTTCCCCGTCCTCTCGAACATGCAGGCCGTCCACGGGAGCCTGCTGTCCGGCCTGATGACGCCGCCGCGCCTCGCGCGCATGCTCGACCGCGAAACGGTGTCCGGGGAGGCCGACGCCTACACGGTGGGTGAGTTGTTCCGAACGCTCACCGGCGCCGTGTGGAGCGAGCTCGGCCGCGGCAACGACGCGCGCAGCGCGACTCCGGTGCGTCGCAACCTCCAGCGGCTCTACACGGACCGTCTCGCCGACCTCGCCCTTTCGGAGAGCGTTCCCGGGGATGCCGCGGCTCTCGCCCGCTTCGAGCTCTCCGAGCTGTCCGGCCGTCTCGGACGCGCCCTGGCGGCGGCCCGAATCGATCGTCCGACGCGAGCGCATCTCGCCGAGACGCGGGCCCGCGTCGACCGGGTGCTCGAGGCGACGCTCGTTCTGGACTGAGGACGGGCCCTGGGCGCGGACTCAGGCCTGCGCCTTCAACAGGTCGCGAATCTCCCCCAGGAGCTTCTCTTCCGCCGAGGGCTCGGGCGGAGCTTCCGGCGTTTCCTCTTCTTCCTCGCGCATCACGCGGTTGTAGGCCTTGACGACGAGGAAGACGCAGAAGGCGATGATCAGGAAGGAGATCACGGCGTTGAAGAATGAGCCGTAGCCGACCACGACCGCACCGGCCTCCTGCGCCGCTTCCAACGATCCATAAGGCCCCGCCGGGTCGCCGGACTCCAGGAGAACGAACATGTCGGAGAAATCGACCCCGCCGAGGAGGAGTCCGATCGGGGGCATGAGCACCTTGTCGACGAACGATTTTACGATCGTCCCGAAGGCGGCTCCGATGACGATTCCGACCGCCATGTCGAGCATGTTGCCCTTCACCGCGAATTCCTTGAACTCCTGCAGCATCTGTCTGCCTCCGTCGAGGTGAGGCGCCGAATGCAGCCCGGCGCGTGTCGGCACGCAATCTGCGCCCTCGTTCATCTCTGGACATTCTCACTGCGATTCGTCCGCGACGTCAATCGGGTCGGTCGGGTGAGTTGGATGTGGCATGGTTCAAGGGAGTCTGCACTTTGCGACGAACCGCGGACGATGCGCGGCCGGGCGAACGCGGTCGCGGAGAGCCGAAATCGGGAACCCGAACCGGGGACGTGCGCGTCCCGCACGATTCGGGTCGCTCGACGCACGTGGCGAGCTTCATCGGCGCGCTGGCGCGGGCGGTCCACGCCTTCCACACCTATCCGGCGGACAGCCCGGCCCGCGGCGACGTCATCGAGCGGGTTCGCGAACGACTGCATCCCTGCGTCGACGGCGACGCGGACGTACTCGCCGTCGATGTGACGAACGAGGGTCTGATGGTCGAGGACGAACCGATCGCCGCGGACCGCGGCCCGGAGCGCGCCCTCGCCCTCGCGTTGCGCAAGACCTACGTGTCGACGCTCGAGATTCGGGCCGGCGCGCCGACCGGCGATTTCCGGCAGCTCTGCGCGCTGCTCGCGTATCCCGACCAGTTGCTCGATCGGGTCGAGGATCTTCCGGAGATCCTGGCCGAGCGTGGCGTGACCCACATCATCGCGCATATGGTGTCGACCCATCGAACCATCGAGGGCGGTACGGTACCACCGACCCTGCTCGACCTCGTCGAGCGCCAGCGCGAGCGCCGCGGGCCGACGGGATCGGGCGGACTCGCCGAGGGAGGATGGATCCGGCTCGACCCCTCCGTGCCGCTCGGTCGGGTAACGCTCGAAGACCTTCCGCTCCTTCTGCGCGACGCGCCGTCGCTCGGCAAGGCACTTCATCGGATGACCGGCCGGAAGAACGACAAACTGTCCGCCACGCAGGCCCTCGTCTCCCACTACGGGGAGATCGCGCGATTGTACGAGGCCTGCGAGGAGTCCGTGTCGGAAACGCTGTACCGGCGCCTGGCCGACGTCGTCCGGCGGTTGCCGGACGAAACCAGGCTGCGCTTGATGAAGCGAGAGGTGCTACCCGACCTGGTCGATGGACGACGGCGCGGAACGATCCTTCGTCACTTCGCCCAGGAGGAGGTGGCGGACGCCCTCTGGCTCCTGCTCGATCTCGGCGTCGGAGGCGTCGAAATGCTCACGGCCGGACTGGCCAATCTGGATCTGCCCGAGGAGAACCTCGCCGGCGTGGTCGATCGCGTGACCCGGCGATTGAGCGAGGAGGAGGCCAGCGACGACGCGTGGGCCGAGTGGATCCGACGGGCGGCGGCGGCGCGCGGAAAGGACGACCCCGACCCGGACGACGCCGCGCCCGTCACGGACCGGCTGCGGGTGCAGTCGGATGCCGAGGGCGACTATCTCGCCCTGCGCTCGTTCGATCTGTCCGTCGACCCCGAGACGGCCGCAACGCTGGACGACGTCGTCGAGCGTATCGCCGCATCGGACCCCACGAACGTCATGCTGCGCTCCTGCGCCGACATCCTGCGACTCGGCGCGGATCCGTCCGTTGCCAACTCCGTGATGCGAAAGTCGCGGGGCCTGTTCTTCGACCTGGAATCGCGAGGCGACGTCGGCACGTTGGCCGACTGGCTGGCGCGCTTCGCGCGCGTGGCACGGGAGCACGATGCACACGACGGCGAAATCGCGACGATCATCCGCGAGGTGCTCAACCAGTACGTGACTCCGGAGTTCATCCACCGCGTTGCCGTTCTTCCGCCCGGTGGACACGCCGAACCTCCCCTTGTGACCATCATCTGCGAGATGGGGGAAACCGGCGTCGGGGCGCTCATCGACAGCCTGGCGGCCGAATCGGACATGGCGGCGCGGAGCCGGCTGCTGACGGCCCTGGAGCCCCGTGCGCCCGATCTCGCGGCGGACCTGGTCGACTACCTGTCGCATCCGAAGTGGTACGTCGTCCGAAATGTCGTCATGCTGCTCGGCCACGCCGGTCCGGGCTGGGAAGACGCCGTCGCCGAGGGCATCGAACACGACCATCCTCGGGTGGTTCGCGAGGCGTTTCTCGGCCTGTCGCGCATCGGCACGCCGGCGGCGCTCGACCACACGGAAAAGGCACTCCGACACACGTCCGAGGAGGTCAGGAAGCACGCCGGAGAAGCGGTCTTCCGGTTCGATCCGACGCTCTCCCACTCCGTCGTGCAGGCGGCGCTCCACGATCGTGAGCTGGGGCGCTTGCATCCGGCGCTGCTGCGCCGACTCCTCCTGGCGGCGGAGAAGCGCGACCTCGACGGACTCATTCCCGCGACGCGGCGTCTTCGCTGGCACTGCCTGGCGGTTTGGAACGCCGAACGGCGGTCGCTAGGTTGGCAGGCCTTCCGCATGTCGAGGGGGACGGAGTGAACGCGAAACAGTCGCCGGTGGACCTCACCGCCGAGATCGACGAGCGCTATCAACCGGACGCGGGTCACCTGTTTCGGACGCTGGCCGGACTGCGGTCCGCCTGTCTCCTCTATCCGAAGGATCACCCGGCCATCGACGCACAGGTGGAGGACGTCCATCGCCATGCCTCCGGCCTGCTGGAGGATCGTCCGATCGTTCGGCTCGACATCATCCGGGGGATCCTCAACTGCGACGGCCAACCGCTTCAGCACGAAACGCGGCTTCACGCGCGCGCCCTGCGTGAGCTCACCGCGCTCGGCATCGACAGCGTGCACATCGCCGACGGGATCCAGCGGGAAGAGATCAAGGCCGTCGGCCAGTTCCTGGCGCACGAGCATCGAGGGCCGGGTACGGGGGAGCCCGTGGTGGAGGTCCTGGGCGAGAGGGGTGTGCGAAACTTGAGCCTCGGCCGGATCGTGCCCGTGAACCACCGTCTCCGTGAGCGACTCCCCGAGGCGCCGGAGCAGCTCTACGATCCGGACTACGAGGAAACGACCGAGCGAGTCCGCTCCACGTTCGACACCCTCGAGCAGGGCTTCATCCCGGACGTCAGCGGGATCCGCGACATCCTGGAGATGCTGGTCGGGCGCGTGGCGCGCAGCAGCGTGGCCCTCAGCCAGGTCATGGCCCTCAAGGAGTACGAGAACCGATCGTACCTGCATTCGGTGAACGTGGCCCTTCTCGCCATCCGGCTGGGCGAGCGGCTCGGAATGGACCACGATGAGCTGATGACGCTCGCGGAAGCGGCACTCCTGCACGACGTGGGGAAGACACGCGTCCCGGTAGAGATCCTGACCAAACCCGGACGCCCGACGGAGCGCGAATGGCGCGCGATTCGGCGCCACCCGTTGGTCGGGGCCGAGATTCTCTCCGACCTCGACGGCCTCGCGCCGCTCACGCCGGTCGTCGCCCTCGAACACCACGTCGACTTCGTCGGGGACGCCGGATACCCCTACCTGGGAGAGGACCGCCGTCCGCATCCGCTCAGCCAGGTCGTCTCGGTGGTGGACGTGTACGAGTCGGTCACGGGCGCGCGCTCCTATCGGGAGCCGGCGACCCCCGCCCGCGCCTGCCTGATTCTGGCCCGCATGGCGGGCGAGAAGCTGAACCCTGCGCTCGTCAAGGCGTTCGTCAGCGTCGTCACCTTCTTCCCGATCGGGACCGTCGTTCGCACGACGCGCGACGAGGTCGGGGTCGTGGTCGAAACCCACGCGGACGACGCGCTCCATCCGCGCATCCTCCTGGTCGACCCCGCACGGCCCGACGCCGATCCCGGGCCCTCGATCGACCTGCGGACCCGCGATGACCAGGGGGAGTTCCTGCGCGACGTGGCTCGCAGCATCCCGGCGAATCGACTCGGCCTCGACGTTCCGGACATCCTCCGGCGGGTCGGCGCCGCCTAGTAGAGGCCTCTCCCATTCTCTAAAGGCCTCTCGCATTCTCCCCGGACGATTCCGTCCCGACGGGCGGGCGCCGATGCCGTGCTTTGATCGTGGCCCCCGTCGCGAGTAGGTTCGACGCGTTCCGTGCATGCACGCCTCAGATTCCATCCGATCCCCGGGAGGACATAGATGACGCCGATGCTCCGGGCCGCCCATGTGATTGGATCCTTCGTCCAGGACGCGGCTGGAGAGCCGTCCGGAGGCGACGGCGCCGGCCCGGACCTCGGAGTGTTGTTCAGCGATTTTCCCGGATTCATATCGGAGCATTGGCCCTGGCTGCTTTCTCGCGCCGCCGTGTTTCTCGGCACGCTCTTCGTATTCTGGATCCTCGCCCGGGTGGCCCGTCGCATGGTTCGACGCGCGCTCGCTTCCGATCGGGTCAAGGGCTCGCAGCTGCTCGAGCAGACGATGGTCTCGGTCACGGGCAAGCTCGTCCTGCTGCTCGGACTGGTCGTCGCGCTCTCTTTCCTCGGCATCGAGCTGGGTCCGGTTCTCGCCGGTCTCGGCATCGCGGGCTTCGTCCTCGGCTTCGCCCTTCAGGACAGCCTGGCGAACTTCGCCGCCGGGACCATGATCCTCCTGTATGCCCCGTTCGACGTCGGCGACGCGATCGAAGTGGCCGGGGTGACGGGAGTCGTCGACAGCATGAGCCTGGTTTCGACGACCATCCTGACATTCGACAACCAGCGCGTGATCGTCCCGAACAGCAAGACCTGGGGTGACGTGATCAAGAACATCACTGCCGAGGATCTTCGGCGGGTCGACATGGTGTTCGGCATCGGGTACGACGACGACATTCCGGAGGCCGAAGGCCATCTCACCCGTATCGTCGAAGAGCATCCGAAGGTGCTCGACGATCCCGCGCCGGTGATCAAGCTGACCGAGCTGGCCGATTCGTCAGTCAACTTCATCGTCCGCCCCTGGTGCGCCACGTCCGACTACTGGGACGTCCGCTGGGACATCACGCGGCGGGTCAAGCTCGTCTTCGACGAAGAAGGGATCTCGATTCCCTATCCGCAGCGCGACGTGCATCTCCACGAGACGGAATCCGAGGCCGACGCGGCGTCGACCGAGGGCTCGGTGACCTGACGATGTGGTTCGGCGTCGCCCCCCACGCCCGATCCGCGAGGCTCGCCACGATCGCCGCTGCACTCCTGGCGCCGGGGGCCCTCGGAGTCCTCGGTGCCGCATTGCCGGTTCAGGCCGTCGGGTCCGCGCCGCGTCCTGCCGTCGATCGAAGCTGCGCGGAACCCTTCGAGGGGCTCCGGTCCCCGGAGGTCACGTACCTGGTCGTCAGTCCCCTGGCCGACACGGTCCGCGATCCCGCCGCTTCCGGCACGTCCGGCTACGGCCAGGTCGCCGAGGCGGTGCGCGCAGGCGGCGCGTCCGCCGACCTCCTCCGACCGGAACTCGACGCGGATTCCCGAGTCGTCCTCGTGCCATGGGGCTTCGACGACCAATGCCGTCCGATCGTATGGACGGGATCCTGGCGCTGGGCCACGACCGGCTCCGTCGGCTTCTATCGGGGTCGACTGCGCCCGGCGGAGAGATGGATCGACGGACGCCCCACCTTCGACGTGGAACACGCCGTCTGGGAGGGCTTCCCCGAGAGTCCGTGGGAGCACCCGCTCGGCGCGGGACGGCCGCGGCTCTCCGCCGACGAGCTCTTCGACCTGTACGAACGCCTGCCCACGCTGGAAGCGCTGGCGGCGCGGCCGTACGGCGCCGTGAGCGAATTGGTCGAGTGGCGACGCGACGCGGGGGACGCACTCGACCGGTATCCCGTACGGACCCTGCTCGAAGCGGCCTTCCGCACCGCGGATCTCGTCCGTCTGCGAACGACGGCGCTGCCCTTCTCGGGAACGTACCGGATCCGGGTCGAGGGTCCGGAGGGAGATTCGCTCGCCGGGTTCCTGCTGCGAACGGGAGCGGTCGGGTCGGAAGCGCTGGACCCCGGGAACGCCCCCGGCGAAGGCGTACCGGCCGCCCCGGTGCCCGCGAACACCTTCGCGGTGGCCGCGGCACTGGCTTCCACGCCCGACGAACTGGCGGCGGCCACGCCGCGTGGCGAAACGGACGATTCGACCACAGCGGACTGCTACCGGCCGATGGGGCTCCGCGCGGCGGCCGAGGAGACGGTCCCCGAGGATGCGACGCGCGCGTGGTCCGCCGAGCTTGCGCTGCCGTTCATCACGGCCTGCTTCCCGAACTCGTCGATCCTGCGCGGCCTGGGACCGCTGGATGCATCGGCCGGCGGCTCGATCGGGAGCGCGGACGGCGGAGCGGTGGCCCCCGATGCCCCTCACCAGGGAGAGGCCGGGAGCATGGCGTCCGAGGGCTTCTCCGGCACCTTCCGCCAGGAGCCCGACGGTCGCTTCACCTTTCGGCAATCCGCGAGCCTCCCGGACGGTCGTGTCGTCCGGCTTCTCGGCTCGCGCGTGGGCCTCGTCTCCCTGCCGGAGCCGCCCGCCCTACCCCCGCGGCTTCGCTGACCCGAAGTCTCAGGCGGCCGACGCCTTGCTGGCCGCCGGTGGCCAGCGGAACCCGTTGCGGCGCAGCAGGCGGATCGCGGCCTTCGTGTCCGGCGGAAAGTCTGCGCCGAGCATCCACTCGAGGTATTCGTCGTTCAGGCGGACCGGCTGGCCGCGGTGCCGACCGAAGTTGAACAGCACCTGGCCGGTCTCTTCGTCGAACCTGAACTTCCCCGACCGGTCGACTTCCCAGTCCGGCCGGCTCAACTGGATCATGTCCTCGGCCGTGTAGCCGAAGACGCGAGCCATCTCCCTCAGCAACGGCGGCAGGATCGCTGTATCCGGGACGGCCCGGTGCGCCATCTGGTGTTCACGGCCGAGGAACCGGCGAACCGCCGTTCCCAGGTCCCGCGGCTCCGCCTCGCGCCAGACGCGATACAGATCGATCTCGCGGACGGTGGCCAGATCGAGCCCCGCTCGCCCGGCCCGTCGCAGCTCCGCGTCGAGGAGCAGCGTGTCGTAGCGCCGCGACACGAAGCCGACGAGCACCGCTCCGTCGACCAGCTTCTGAATCGCTTCGGCACAGCTGCCGAAGGTCGGGCATCCGGCCACGTCGTCGTCGGTGATGCCGTGGACGACGGTCGAGTCGGACGGAATCGGCCGTCCCGGATCGAAGAACGCGTGGAAGACGAGTGCGTCGTCGTCCACCCGGATCACGGCGAGCTCGAGAATCCGGTCTTCGTAGGGATCGAGTCCCGTCGCCTCGATGTCGAAAGCAAGCAGGCTGTCGGTATTCATCTCCACCTCGTTCGGCTGTGTCCTCTCACGGTTCGAAGGGTAGTAGGAGGCACTGACATTCCCCAGCGGTGCGCCCCGCGATCGATTGCAACGCGGGAGCGGCGTCGGCGCTGGTGAGCCGGACGCGCGAGCCGCACTTTGGGCGGACCGTCGAAAGGTGCACCGACCCGTGCGCCGCGCGAGTCGAACGCCCTGGAGACCCGACCACGAACGGACACGAACGGAGCTGCCAGAGATCATGCACCAGTCCGACCCCGACGTCTGATGGAGTCACTCCCCGTTCCGTCTTCCCTGGTGGGGGCGATCGTCTTCTTCGCCCTCCTCGCGATGATCGCCTGGCTCCTGATTCGCGAGACCCTTCGCATCGTCCTCAAGCCCGCGCTCTTCATCGCCGTCGTCGTGCTGATCGCCGTCTGGGCCGGCTTGCTCGACGGCACCGTCGTGGGACGATGGATGTCGTGGCTCGGCGACCGCCTGATCCTGGCCGTGGCGGAGGTCGCCGAGTGGGCCAGCGCGGCCTACGAGCAATCTTCGTCGAACGGACCCGACGGTTGAGCGTCGATCCACGCATCCCCGCGACCCCCATTTGACACCCGCCGGCGGGTATGTTAAATATTTAGCATGTTGAAGCGCGGCCGGTCCTGACCGGGAGAAGACGTGGAGCATCTGCAGCACAAGTTGAGCCGACGCGAGCGCCAGATCATGGACGCCCTCTTCCGGCTCGAACGGGCGAGCGTGGCGGAGGTTCGAAAGAACCTGCCGAACCCCCCCAGCTATTCCGCGGTCCGCGCGCAGCTGAGGATCCTCGAGGAAAAAGGCCACATCAGTCACACGCAGGAAGGTCCGCGCTACATCTACGAGCCGAACATGCCGCTGGACCGCGCCAAGCGATCCGCCGTATCGCATCTGGCCGAAACCTTCTTCGAGGGTTCCGCGGCCGAGATGATGGCATCGCTGCTCGACGAGCGGGCATCCGATCTGTCGGAAGCGGATCTGGATCGTCTCGCACAGTTGATCGAACGGGCCCGGGAACGGGAGGAGTGAGATGGAGATGATGACGGGGTTCATGGCTACTTCGGCCGTCGAGGCGATCGACTTCGCGATCTCGATTCTGGTGCGGGGAGCGATCCTCCTGGCCATGGCGTTCGCGCTCCTGGCTCTGTTGGGTCGAGCTCGCGCGGCGCTCCGACACCACGTCATGGCCCTGGCCATGGCCGGACTCGTTGCGCTCCCGATGCTCGCCGTGGCGACGCCGGACTGGCGCGTCGACGTCCCGGGCGCATCGGCGCTGGCGGGGCTCGTCGGCGAGACGGCCCCGGATGCCGCCGGAACGAGTGATGCGGAACCGACCGTGACGGGCGAAGGCGAACGGACCGCCTCCGGCGCGGTCGTCCTTCCGGCCCGGACGCCCACGGCCCCGGAAGCGGGAAAGGCCGGCGCCGCCGGCACGCGGACGACCGGGGCCGCAAGCAGCTCGTCCGCCAATTCCCCGCTCTCGCTTCCCGGTGCCCTGCTCGCCGTCTGGATGGTCGGCACCCTGTTTCTCGTGTGTCGCCTCCTGGTCGGCGGCGTTCGCGCGGCCCGCCTGGTTCGGCGCGCGGAGCCCGTGACGGACTCGCGCTGGAACGTGCTCGTGTCCCGGCTGTCGCTGCGCGCCGGACTGCGCAGCAGCGTCCGTCTCGTATCGAGCGCCGAGGTGGACGTGCCGATGGCGTGGGGAATCTTCAGCTCCTGGCTCGTCCTCCCGGGCGGCATCGAGGATTGGCCGGAAGAGCGGCGCCGGGTCGTCGTGCTTCACGAACTGGCGCATCTCAAGCGACGCGACTGCCTGCTCCGGGCGATGGGGGAGCTGGCTCTGGCCATCCACTGGGTCGATCCGCTGGCCTGGTTGGCTCTGCGCCGCATGCGGAGCGAGCGCGAACAGGCCTGTGACGACGAAGTGCTGGCCGCGGGAATCGGAGGACCGGCCTACGCCCATCACCTCGTGGACATCGCGCGGAGCCTGACCCGCCGGCCGCAGCCAGCCCGCGCCGCCGTCGCCATGGCTCGACCGTCGGAGCTCGAGAACCGTGTACTGGCCATCCTCGACGGCGCGCGGAGCCGGCGAGGCCTGGGACGGACTGCGTGGCGCGCTGGCGCGTTGGCTCTCCTGGCTCTGCTCGTGCCGCTGGCGATGCTGCAGCCCGCGCCGGCCGAGCCCGCGGACGAAGCGGGCGGCGAAACCGTGGAGCGCACCCCGGTCGTTCAGGAGGCGATCGCCGATCCGTCCGAGGCCGAAGCCCGGTCGTCGGCCCCGGACATCGAGTCGGATGTAGCCGCGGAAGACGAGTTCGTCGGCGAGTCGGCCGCATCGAAGGACACGGATGTCCTGACCCGGCTGGCCACGGCCCTTCAGCAGGATACGATCGAGGAGCGCGTCTTCCGGGCTCTCGAGAGGGCCCTGGGCTCCGAAGATCCCGACGTGCGGCGGCGCGTGGCCCGTACGTTCGGGAACATCGAAAGTCCGCGCGGCGTCGGACCGCTGTCGTCGCTGCTCCGGGATGATCCCGATGCCGGAGTCCGCGCGGCGGCAGCCTGGGGACTCGGGATGATCGAGTCCGACGAAGGCGTCGACGCGCTCGCCGTCGCCGTCCGCGCCGCCGACGCGAGCGTGAAGAAGCAGGCCGTCTGGGCGCTCGGGATGATCGAGTCCGCC
>CAZOEX010000056.1:0-9809 GCA_964578925.1 uncultured Gemmatimonadota bacterium
GATGACCCGGCGCGCCGCCGAACGAGAGAGTGGCCGGTGCGTCGTCACGATACGACAAGGGAGAAGATCATGATCAGGGCCATTCTCACGCTGCTCGTCATGGGGCTGCTGGGCATGTTCGTCCTGGGGCTGTTGTTCAGCGTCTTCATGCCACTGCTGATGCTCGCCCTCAAGGTCGCCGCGGTGCTGGTTGTCGGCTACCTGCTGCTTCGCCTCGTGAGCCCACGGGACGCGGAGAAGATCCGGGACAAGTTCCGCCAGAAGATGGACTGAGCCGAGTTCACTCTCCGGACGGCGCCCCTGCATCGCCGTTGCCCCGTCGGGTGGCGTCGATCGCGGACCCCACCGCCTCGGGCGTGCCGGTACGAGTGATGTACGCCGCGATTTCCTCGACTACCTCGAGCGCGGCGGCCTCGCGGCTGCGGACGATCCGGGCGTAGATCGTTCGCGCGAGGCCGTACGAACCGCCGATCGCGAGAGCGGGCAATGCAATGCCCGCAACGAGCGGTCCCATGGATCCGGCGATCGCGCCCATCGCGACTCCGAGTCCGACTCCCCCGCCCCCCAGGATGCCGCCGAACAGCGCGCCCGCGAGACTGCCGAAGCGCTCCTCCCAGCGGATCAGCGTTCGCCCCTCGCCCGAGCTGATCAGCACCTGCTGCGACGTCGTGTTGTCGCTCGTCTGGGAGCTCCAGGTGAGCGTTCGCCCCACTGCGCTAGCGGTTCCCTGCCCTTTCGTCGCCTGCTGAATCCTGGGAATCAGGGCATCGAAGCGGTCGGACCGCAGCTCCCCCTCGACGGTGCGCTCGATGAGGATCGCGAAGGGGGCGCCGGCCAGGCGGGCACCCAGCGAGGCCACGGGGGTGTGTCCCCGAAGCTCCGACGCCGCCCGGCGAAGCAGCTCGGGATCGATGCCCGCCTCCCGGGCAATCTCGGCGAGCTCGGCCAGCGTCAGCCCCTCGGGATCTCCCGCGGTAGGCTCGGCTCGCTGCAGCTCCGCCGCCCGCTCGAGGATCCGCGACACCTCGCGGTCGTCGTACCGCCTCGGAGCGGGAAGCCCGCCCTCGGAATCCCCGTGGGGACTCATGGCGCTGGTCCCGGCCCCCCGCTCGACGGAGAACCCGCGGCCCGACGGCCCTCGGTCAGCGTTGCGGCGGCACGGTCGAAGTGGCGAGCCAGCAGCTCGAGCTCCCGGGCGAGCATCGCCACGTCTTGATTTCGCAGCGCGAGACGAGGGCCCGGCAGTATGAGCGGCGAGTAGCCGTTGTCCGGGTCGTCTCGTACGTAGAGATTTCGGCTCCAGTCGGCGTCGGGATCCGACTTCGTGAGCGCGCGCAACGCCATCCGCTGGGCGGCGTTCACGTCGGCCGCCACCGAGTCATCCGGAGCGCCCCGATCCAGCCATCCGGCCACGGCTTCGGAGAACCGGTGGGCGGCCTCCTCGTACCTCCCGAGCGACGCCCGAACGGAGTCGAGCGACGTCGCGATCGCCGCGTCGGGGGAGAGACCCGAACGTTCGAGTTCACCGGCAAACCCGGCCAGCTCCGTCCGGAACGCCATCGCGAGCGCCTCGTGCTCGTACGGCAGGACCCCGGCGTTCGCGAGCCGGGCCAGTAGCACCGCGGTGAGTTGCGCGGTGGCCGCATGGTATCGGTACCCCGGGTCGCCGAATCGCTCCATCCACTCCGAGGTGTCGTACATGGAATGGTAGACGCCCCCCTGCCCTCCGAAGCCGAATCCCGTCGCCGGGATGCCGAGATGGATGTAGAAGGGCAGGTGGTCGGACCCGCCGCCCATCGTGCCGGGCAGCGGGCGTTCGACTGGCCGATCCAGCCGCTCCCGTTGTTGCTCCAGCCAGACGTCGAATACCGGCCGCCCGGTTTCCGGGTCGGTGACCGCGCGGGTCGCCTCGCGCACGAGATCGCGGATCTCGGGTGCGGCCGACGCCCCGAACCGATCGCCGGAGACCGGAGAATCCTGGTTCACGTACGCTACGGCCGACCGCCGCAGGGTCTCCCTGTTCGCCTCCACCCACTCCGTCGACCCGAGAATCCCCCACTCCTCCGCGTCCCAGGTGGCGAAGACGAGCGTCCGGGCGGGCCGGAAGCCCTGGCGGACCGCGGCCGCGAAGGCGCGGGCGGCCGCGACGACGCTTGCCGTCCCACTCACGTTGTCGACGGCCCCCGGTCCCCACGAGTCGCGATGCGCCCCGGCGATCACCCATTCATCGGGCCAGACGGCGCCTGGAACCACGGCGATCGTATTGTGAGCGGCGTGGTACGCTTCCGCCTCGCGCTCGAACCGGACCTCCATCCGTACCGCGGTCGGGCCCGGGCCGGGCCGGTAGCCGATGTCGAGCGCTCCCTGCCAGCGCTCAGGAGGCGAGGGACCGTCGAGCCCCCGGAGCAGCTCTTCCGTCGCGCCGTACCCGATCGGGAGCACCGGAATTCGAGTCACCCCCTTCATCGCGGCTTCCGGCACACGGTCGGCGCCGGGCGTCGAGGGCCGACCGGGCGTAGACGGATCCCCGTCGGCGTTCAGCACGCTGCCCCGCTGCACGCCGCGCGGCGGACGCTGCGGTCCCTCGGGGAGTACGGTGCCCCGGGCGAAGCCGTCGGCCGCGGGATCGGAATACAGCAGGAGTCCGGCGGCCCCGCGCGATTCCGCTTCGCGTGCCTTGATGCCGCGGAACGATCGGCCATAGCGTGCCAGAACGATCCGGCCCGTGACATCGACACCCAGTGAATCCAGCACGGCGTAGTCGGCGGGCAGGCCGTAATTGGCGTACACGATCTCCGCTTCGGCCACGCCGTCGCCGCCGTAGGCGTTGAACTGCGGCACGTGCTCGTAGTTCGTTCCGAACAGGGACGGCTCGGTCAGATCGAAGCGGCGGACGATCGGCGCCGTCTGTGAGAGCCGCACGCTGATCGGGTGGGGCAGGTAGAGAACGAGGCTGTCGTAGCTGGCCTCGATTCCGGCGGCGCGCATCCAGCCGATCACGGAGTCCCGCGTCGCGAGCTGGCCGGGCGTCCCGGCGACGTGCGTTCGGGCCGCGAGGCCGCGGGCCCACCGCCGCAGGGAGTCCGGACGGATCGCCTCGATCAGGGCGCTCTCGAATGCATCCTGTTCCGCCGCGCCTTCCTTCGTGAAACCGGCAGGCGGCGGCTCGTCGCCATCGGGGCGGGCGTCTTGCGCGGCGGCCGGCGGCGCTCCGCTCGCCACGAGGACGGCGGCCAGCGCGACGACCAGGGCGGCCGATCCGCCCGTGCGACGGGGCATCACGTCCCGTCTCCCTGCGCCGACAGGATCTCGTCGGCGCAGACCAGGCCGCGCAGCGTCAGGTACGGATCCACCGCATCGACAGACTCGCAGTGCGGGGCGAGCAGCGGAGCCAGACCCCCGGTCGCCAGCACGAGCGGGGCTTCCGGCTGCCATTCTTCCACGATCCGCCGGACCATCCCGTCGATCGAGTCGACGATCGTCCAGAACGCCCCCGACTCGAGGGCCGGCACGGTGGCCCGCCCGACCACGCGGTCCGGCGGTCGCAGGTCGATCGAAGGAAGCTTCGACGAGCGCTCGGTCAGCCGGTCGATCCCGGCCCGCGGGCCGGGGGCGATCACCCCGCCGGCGAAGGACCCGTCGCCCCCGATGCAGTCGAAGGTGGTGGCGGTTCCCAGGTCGACGACGATGGCATCGCGCCCGTGGAGCACCGCCACGGCAAGTGTATTGACGACGCGGTCGGCACCGACCGAGGACGGCTCGTCCACGTCGAGGCGGATCGGCAGGGGCGTCTCGGCGTCGATGCGGACGAGCGGAATCCCGAGACGGCCGAAGGCGTCCGTCCAGGCCCGATCGAGCGGCGGCACGACCGAGGCGATGACACCGCGCTCGACCGGCCAGGGGTCCGCACCGCTTCGCGCCCCCAGGAGGCCGCGCAGCGTGAGGGCGATCTCGTCCCCCGTCCGGTGGCGTTCCGTTGCGATGCGCCAGCTGTCGACGACCTCCCGGCCCTCGAACAGGCCGATCATCGTCTCGGTGTTGCCGATATCGATAGCGACGATCATCGCCGTTCGCTCCTCATTCCGGTACGAGCGACCCGTCCGTGACACGCTGCAGCGCACCGCGGTCGGGCCGAAAGAGGAGCGCTCCGTCGGGCGCGATCCCGACACACTTGCCGGGAAGCGGCTCGGCGTCTCCCGGTGGCTCGAGCGTCGCGCGGTGGTCGCGCATGCCGTCGTACCGGTCCAGGTCCTCCACGTCGGCGACGCCCAGCCGCGGTCGCGGACCGGCCAGGTGCGCCTCGAGCCCGGCGACGACGGCGTCGGCCACCTCGACCAGCGGCACGGTCCTCTCGAGTTCCTCGTCCATGGACGTCGCGCGGCGTGCGATGCGCTGAGAGATTCCCTCTCCCAGCGGACGGACGTTGATACCCACCCCGACCACCAGATGCCGTGGCCGCGACTCCGACCATGCGGCTTCGCTCAGGATGCCTCCGAACTTCAGACCGCCGGCATACAGGTCGTTGGGCCACTTGATCGTCGGGTGCAGCTCCACAAACGCCTCGTCGAGCGCCCTCGCGATCCCGAGGCCCGCCAGCACCGAGACGGGCGCGGGCTCCAGCGTCTCGGGGCGAAACACCATGCTCAGGTAGACACCGCAGCCCGCCGGGGACGACCACTTCCGTCCACCCCGTCCGCGTCCGGCCGTCTGCTCGTCCGCGACGACGATGGTGCCCGCCGGCGCGTCTTCTTCTTCGGCGAGCCGCACCGCCTCGTCGTTCGTCGACGAGACGCTGGCCAGCGCCGCGACGCGCGGCGCCGCCCACCGGTCGGCCAGCTCCGCCGCGGAACGTCCGTCCCAGCTCTGCTCATCGGTCATTCGGGTATTCACTTCGTCCGTTGGAGAAAAGGCGCAACTCGATTACACAGTAATGTTCGCTCGAACGCGGGTCATCGCAGGGCGGCTCAACGGAGCGCCGGCTGCAGGAACGCGGCGATCAGGTAGGCGGCCCCCGCCGCCCAGCAGTACCAGGCGAACCGATGGAAAGTACGAGCGCGCAGCATGTGGACGAAGAGGCGAATCGCCAGAACCCCGGCCGCGGCGGCGGCCACGAACCCGACGGCCAGCGTCAGCGGAGGAGCAACGGGGGGACCGCTGCTGAGCTGCTCCAGCTGGAGCAGGCCGGCGCCGAGAATGGCCGGCACCGACATCAGAAACGAGAATTCGGCCATCCGTACGACCTCGACGCCCAGCCACGCACCCATCGCCACCGTGGCACCGGAGCGTGAGACGCCGGGGAGGATCGCCGCCGCCTGGGCGATTCCGACCCACAGGCTGCCGCGCGCGTCCGGCTGAGGATCGCGGGCGGCCGTTGCCGTGTAGCGGACGGTGAAAGCCAGAAAGCCGGAGACGAGAAGCATAGACGCCGCCAGTACCGGCACCCCGAACGCGTGCTCGAACATGCCGCGACCGAAGTACCCGAAGAATGCCGCGGGAAGCGACGCGATCACGATCAAGCCCACGTAGCGCCAGGCGTCGGGCGTCCCCCGGAGCATCCCGGCGAGGAGCTCGCCGATGCGCCTTCGATAAACCCACAGAACCGCCACCAGCGTCGCTAGATGTAGTACGACCTCGAAGGCCACGCCGGGCGCGTCGATGCCGAGCAGCGCCTGCCCCAGCACCAGATGACCGCTGCTCGAGACGGGCAGAAACTCGGTGAGTCCCTGCACGATGCCGAGAAGCAGCGCCTCGAGGACGCTCACGCCCCGCGCCGCTCCGTCGCCGGCCGGCGTCCCGCCACGCGCTCGTAGAACGCCTCGTACATCGGGACGATCCGATCGGTCGCGAAGTGTTTCACGGCTCGAGCCCGGGCCGCGCGGGAGAACCGGGTCCAGCGCTCCTCGTCCCGGAGCAGCGACAGGGTGCTCGCGGCCATCGCCTCGATCGCTCCGACGGGGTGCAGGAATCCCGTGACGCCGTCCTCCACGACCTCGGCCACGCCGCTGCCGGACGTCGTGACCACCGGCGTGCTGCAGGACATCGCCTCGAGCGCCACGAGACCGAACGACTCCTGCTCGCTCGGCAGGAGCAGGACGTCGGCCCGTGACAGCAGCTCGGCGACGGAGTCCAGCTTGCCGAGGAAGAGGACGTCGTCGGCCACGCCGAGCGTCCCGGCCGTGCCTTCGGCGAGGGGACGGTCTGGCCCGTCACCGACGAGCACGAGCTGGGCGGGCATCTCCTTTCGCACCCGCGCGAACACGCGGAGCACGTCGGCCACCCGCTTCACGGGCCGGAAGTTCGAGATGTGCATGAGGATCTTCTCGCCGCGCGGCGCCAGGGCCGACGACTCGCAGGCGTATCGGGACCGGTCGTAGACCTCCGGATCGACGAAGTTCGGAATCACCTCGATGTCGCAGTCGGCGCACTCGAAGGCGCGGTAGGTCTCGTCCCGCAGATATCGCGAGACCGCCGTGACCCCGTCGGAGCGTTCGACGGAAAACTTCGTGATGGACCAGAACGAGGGATCCTGGCCGACGAGCGTGATGTCGGTTCCGTGCAGCGTCGTCGCGATCGGGAGGTCGCTTCCCTCGTGCCGGAGCATCTCGCGCGCCGTCCAGGCCGCGGTCGCGTGCGGAATGGCGTAGTGCGCGTGCAGGAGATCCAGGTCGTGGTGGCGTGCCACCGAGTGAATCTGCACGGCCAGAGAGAGCGAATACGGCGGAAACACGAAGAGGGGGTAGGTGTGAACGTCGACCTCGTGATAGAAGAGGCGGTCGTGGAACCCGGTGAGCCGAAACGGCTGTGCGTACGAGATGAAGTGCACCTCGTGACCGCGGTCGGCGAGCGCGATGCCGAGCTCCGTCGCCACCGCCCCGGATCCTCCGTAGGTCGGATAGCAGGTGATTCCGATCTTCATTCGCTTCCCTTCCCTCCTCCGCCCGTGCTCGTCTCGCTTCCCAGCTCACCCGCCACGGCTCGGGCCTTCGCTCGCTTCCGCCATGCCGCCGCGACGCGTCCGGCCAGCTCGTCGACCGGACGCCGGGCGTCCAGGCGCAGCGTGTCGTCGGGAAGCTGGTGCCGGAACCAGGTTCGCTGGCGGCGGGCATAGGCCCAGGTGTCCCGCACGATGCGCGTCAGCGTTTCCTCGCGCGAGACTTCGCCGTCGAGCCAGTCGTCCACCGCCCCGTAGCCGATCGAGCTGAAAGCGGGCGATTCCGGGTCGTGGCCCGCGGCGCGCAGGGCGCGGACCTCGTTCGGCCAGCCCGCCTCGAGGGCCCGCTCGGCCCGCTCTCGGACGCGGCGCCGGTGCTCGTCGCCGGGCAACGTGAGCACGACCGGCATCGCCGCGACGGGTTCGGCCTCCGGCGGCCCGTGACGCTGCCACCAGGTGATCGGTCGTCCCGTCAGAAGCGCCATTTCGACGGCCCGGAGGCAGCGCTGACGGTCGAGGACGTCGAGGCGGTCGGCAAGTGCCGGATCCAGCGTCTCGGCGACGTCCCGCAGCCGCGGTAGCGGCAGTTCCTCGAGCCAGGCCTCCAGCTTCTCTCGGCGGTCCGCGTCCATCGGCGGCTCTCGGAAGATCGGACGGGTGAGCGCCCGATAGAACAAGCCCGTTCCCCCGGCCAGGATCGGCAGACGCCCGCGGCTCCGAATCTCCTCGATCCACTTCCGTGCACGGCGCGCGAACTCCCCGGCCCCGTAGCGCGTACCGGGGGGCAGAAAGCCGACGCCGTGGTGAGGCACGCGCTCCAGCTCGGCCGGGCCCGGCGCGGCCGTCCCCACCGTCAGCCCCTCGTAGGCCTGTCGGCTGTCGACCGAGATGATCTCCCCGTCGAGCCACTCCGCGAGTTCGACGGCGAGCGCCGTCTTGCCCGTCGCGGTCGGTCCGAGAATGGCCGGGACGGATGGCCGTTCAGCCGTCACGGGCGAACTCAACTGCGACCGAATCGGCGGGCCAACTCGTCGGGTGTCAGCCGCAGGATCGTCGGGCGTCCGTGTACGTCGTGGCCCGGCAGCTCGGTCGCGAAGAGCTGATCGACGAGTTCCTCCATCTCGACGCGAGACAGGGGCTGCCCCGCCTTGATCGCTCCCTTGCAGGCCAGGCTCTTCGCGATCTTCTCGTGCTGGTTTCGAGCCGAGTCGACCAGGTCGGAGCCGTGTGCGAGCTCGTGGATCATCTCCCGGAAACATCGATCGGCGTCGAAGCGCTCATGGAGCAGCGGAACGGCCTGGACGATCACCGTCCGGTCGCCGAAGGACTCGAGCTCGAAACCGAGCGCCCGGAACAGGCCCGCCAGTTCCTCCGCGGCGGAATACTCGGGGGGCGACAGTCGGAGGGTGATCGGAAAGAGCAGTCGCTGCGACGAACCGCCGCCCTCGGCGAACCGCGTCATCGTGAGCTCGAAGAGCACCCGCTCGTGAGCAGAATGCTGATCGATCACGAGCAGCCCGCGTCGGGTCGGCATGAGAATGTAGCTGTCGTGGAGCTGCCACGGCCCGCTGTGCGACGGGTCCGAGCGGACGGCGGCCCGCAGCTCCTCGGGGTTCGGAGCCTCCTGTTCACCGCCCTCTTCCGAACGGGTGACGAAGAGCGCGAACTGGGACTCGGCGGGCCCGGACCCCTCGCTCGGCGGATCTCGCGGTGACCCGACACCGGGTGCTTTCACCCCGGCGGCGGCTCCGGGCGTTTCCGATTCCGGGGCGGACGCGGCCGGTCGCGGGGCTCCCGATTCCCGGATCTCGGGCGTGCTCTCCAGGTCGGCGAGCCGCCGACGGATCGCGGCCTCGACGGCGTCGCCCACGGCGCTCGCGTCCCGGAACCTCACCTCCGCCTTCGTCGGGTGGACGTTGACGTCTACGGCGCCGGGTTCGAGCGCCAGGTAGAGAAAGACGCTCGGCCGCAGATCTGGCGCCACCGTGGTCCGATACGCCTCGTCCACCCGCCGCAGAAGCGCCGAATCACGGAACGGGCGGCCGTTCACGAAGAGGTAGCGGCGCGCTCCGGAGGAGCGGGCCGCATCCGGTCGCTGCACGTAACCGGCGACCCGGACTCCGTCGATCTCGTCGTCGAGGGCCATCAGTTGCTCGGCCTCCTCCGGACCCCAGAGAGCCGCGACCCGGTCGCGGACGGAGTCGGCCGACGGCAGGCGCATCAACTCCCTTCCGTTGGACTCGACGCGCATCTCGACGGGCAGGTTCGACAGGGCGAGGAGGACGACCGCCTCGCTCGCGGCGCGGGTTTCGGCGGCGGCCGTGCGCAGGAACTTCGCCCGTGCCGGGACGTTCCGGAACAGCGAGCGCACGAGCACGCTGGTCCCCGGCCGCCGGGCGACCTCGTCGGACGAGACGATCCGTCCGTCCTGGACGACGACCCGCGTGCCGGGACCGCCACCGGCCGGCGCCGTGGTCAGCTCGAAGCGGCTCACCGCGGCGATCGAGGGCAGGGCCTCGCCCCGAAAACCGAACGATCCGACCGCGGCCAGATCCTCCACGCTACGGATCTTGCTGGTCGCGTGCCGATCGAGCGCCAGCAGGGCGTCGCTTCGCGTCATCCCCTCGCCGTCGTCGACCACGCGAATGGCCGTCTTCCCGCCGTTGCGGAGTTCGATTTCGATCCGGCCGGCCCCGGCGTCGAGGGCATTCTCGACCAGCTCCTTCACGACGGAGGCCGGACGTTCGATCACTTCCCCGGCGGCGATCTGGTTTGCGACGTGATCCGGCAGGATCCGGATCCTCGGAGCCGAGTCACTCACGGCGTGTCGCCCGCCTCGATCGGGAACTCGATGCCGTAGAAGTTCAGGGCGGCCACC
>CAZOEX010000056.1:9819-10766 GCA_964578925.1 uncultured Gemmatimonadota bacterium
GGGGCTGACGCCGCGCAGCTCGGCCACGCGGGAGCAGACGTGTGGGAGGAACGCCGGTTCGTTTCGCTTGCCCCGCTCGGGCACGGGCGCCAGGTACGGGCTGTCGGTCTCGATCATCAACCGCTCGTGCGGGACGCGGCGGACGTGCTCGTCGGCGTCGAACGACGAGAAGGTCGTGATTCCGCCGAAGGAGACGTACCACCCGGCATCGAGGCCAGCCTCGAGCAAGCCGCTTCCGCCGGTGAAGCAGTGGAGCACGCCCCGCACTTCGGGTCCCCGGTCGAATAGGATCTCGAGCATCGCCTCGTCGGCGTCGCGCGAATGAACGACGATCGGCATGTCGTACTCGACGGCGAGGTCGAGCTGCGCCTCGAACGCCTCCCGCTGCACGGAACGCGGCGAGTTGTCGTAGTGGAAGTCGAGGCCCGCCTCGCCGACCGCGACGATCTCCGCCTCCGGGAGCAGCGCCCGGATCCCGGCCTCGGTCTCTTCGGACCAGGCGGACGCGTCGTGGGGATGGAGCCCGGCGGTGCCGAAGACGACCTCCGGGTTTCGACGGGCGAGCGCCAGAACCGCGCGGCCGTCGCTCGGATCCGTGGCCACGGTGACCATACGGGACACCCCCGCTCGACGCGCACGGCCGATCACCTCGTCCACGTCCCCGGCGAACCGCTCGGACGTCAGGTGCAGGTGGGAGTCGAACACCGTCCGTTCGGCGTCCTATCGCTTCTTGGCGGACTCCGAGGCGTGGCCCGAACGGTTCTCGATCTCGAGCAGGGCCGGCGAGGCCACGAAGATCGAAGAGTACGTTCCGATCAGCACTCCGAGGATCAGCACCATGGCGAAGGGTCGGATCACTTCGCCGCCGAGCACGAAGAGCGCGAAGAGCGTGGCGACCGTCGTTCCGCTGGTCAGCACGGTCCGCGGAAGCGTCTCGTTGATGCTGC
>CAZOEX010000057.1:0-10729 GCA_964578925.1 uncultured Gemmatimonadota bacterium
TCGACGTCGTCCATGTGGTCGAGCTCGTAGCCGATGCGGCCGCAGTAGATGCGCTGCAGCGACTCCACGACGTCGAGGGCCGTCTCGCCCAGCCGCTCGAGACCGATCGCCGCCGCCGGGACCTGCGCGAGCTCGTCCTCGGTCACGTCGTGGAAGGACAGCGTCAACGACGGGTGTCCCGCGGGTTCGGCGCCGAGCGGATCGACGGGTACGAGCAGATGGCCGTGGGTCCGGAAGTCCTCGGCCAGCGCGCCTGCGGCCGCGGCCGTATGCAGCCGGTGCGCGACCTCCGCCTCATCGCTGGCGACTTCGGCGCGCTCGACGACGGGCGCCACGACGGAAGCCCGCTCTTCGACACGAGGCAGCGCCGCGGCGCCGTTGCCACCTGCGTCGCGGAGGGACGGGGGGACGATGCCGCGCTCGCGGAGGCGGCGTTCGTGCAGCTGATCGGCGTAGCCGGCGTTGTAGCCGTCCGCCTGTCGTGGTTCGCTCATGCCTGGCAGTCGCGGACTCGCGGGGCGATCAAATCAGCGACGCATCGTCCTCGAGACGGGCGCCGGAGCGCAAAAGGTACGAACTGTTGCGGCCGGCACAAGCTCGCGCCTTCCTCCTCAGAAACCGAGCGGTACCCGCCACACCACGTCGTGGCCGGGATCGGAGACGAAGAGGAATCCGAAGGGGCCGGTCGTCACGCCGGCCGGAGCGTCGAGTCCCACCGCGCCGGCGTCGAGGAAGTTCCCGGCGAACTCGGTGTCGCCCGTGCCCGCGAAGGTCTCGATCGTACCCGCGTCGAGGGGAACGTGCCGGATCCGATGGTTCCGCGTGTCGGCGATGAAGATCCGCCGGCCGTCGGGGGTCGCCGTCACGTCCTCCGGAAAGTCGAGCGCTGCGGCCGTCGCCGGCCCGCCGTCGCCCGAGAAGCCGCGAACCCCGCTGCCGGCCACGGTCTCGATCGTACCGGCCTGGAGGTCGATCGCGCGAATCCGGTCGTTTCCGGAGTCGGCCACGTAGAGAACTCCCACGGCGATCCCGAGACCGCCCGGGGTACTCAGCGCGGCGTCGGCGGCCGGGCCGCCGTCCCCCGAGAACCCGTCCACGCCGGTGCCGGCGAGGGTCTGCAGGTTGCCGGCGCCGTCGATGAACCGAATGCGGTGACCCCGTCGCTCGGTGAAGTAGACCGTGCCGGCCTCGTCGACGGCCACGCCACGCGGGTCTTCGAGCGGCGCCGCCGTGGCGGGCGTCCCGTCCGGCGCGGAATCGTTCTCCCCGTTTCCCGCGATCACCTCCGCCGACCCGGACTCGAGATCGATCCGAAATACCTGCCGGGCGAGTCGATCGGCCACGACGAGCCCTCCCTGCCCGTCGAGCGCGGCGTCGTTAGGTTCGGCCAGGCAATCGAACGACGTGCACTGCTCGTCGTCGCGCACGACCCGGAACAACCCGGCGGAGCTGACGCCGACGACGCGCTCGTTCTCCTCCTCCACGATGTAGAGCTGGCCGTCGGGCGCAATCGCGAGCCCCACGGGGTCCGACAGCTCGCTCTGCGTTGCGAGCTGCGCGACGGCATCGCCTTGCACGTTCGGGACGCCGGCCACGATCCGCATGATGCCCGGAGTGTCCCCGACTACGGCGACGGGCTCCCCGCAGCCGGAAATGCCGGCGGCCAGCAACGCGGCGAGTCCGACCGCGCAGCGTCCATGATTCCTTCCGTGCATCATTCGTTCAGCTCCACGATCCAGATGTCCGAGCTCGTGCCCGTCGGTTCGATGCGGGCGAAGGCCAGCCAGCGGCCGTCCGGCGAGACCGCCGGATGCCACCCGTCGCTCGTGCCGGTTACGGGGACCGCGTTCTCTCCGTCGATTCCGACCGACCAGATGCGCCCGTCCGACTCGTAATAGACGCGTTCCCCGCCGGGACCCCAGGCCGGTCGAGCACCCGGGGTCAGCGTTCGCATTTCACTGCCGTCCGGCCGGATGAGCGCGAGGGATCGGGACGTCACCACCCACCTCCGCCGCCGCTCGATGCAGATCACCGGGCCCGGCGGTCCCGGGGTGTTCGGCAAGAGCCGGTGCTCGCACAGCTCCTCCGTCGGCTCGCCCCGGACCGCACGCTCGAACGCGATCCACTCGCCTGTCGGGCTCCAGGCCGGATCGACGGCGTCCTCCGTTCCGGGAATCTGCGACACCGCGCCCGTCGACGGATTCCACACATGCAGCGCGAGCCCGTCACTGAACACGAGCCGATCTCCGTCCGGGGCCCACGACAGGCGCACCGGGGCCCGACCCGTCGCATTGAAGTACTCCTGGAAGGGATGCCTGTCCGTCAGCCAGATCCCTTCGAATCCGCCGGTTGGCTGCGATGTGTCGAATGTCCGGCCGGCGAAATCGACGATGAGCTGCGCATCCGCCTCCAGCGGGACGGTCGCGCCCGGCCGACGTACGCGGATCGCTCCCCGGTCGAGCCTCGGCTGCGTCGCTGACGCGAGGTTCCGATCGCAGGCGGACAACGGAGCGGGAGACGGCTTGGGTTCGGGCGGGCTGATCGCTCCACAAAGGTCCCGGCCGAGGAGGGGGAGCCGGGTGAACGTGGCCGCCTCGCCGGCCGAGGACTGGGCGGCGAAATCGATCGTCACGGGCGAACTCGGCGACTGGAGATTCGGCAGCAGAGGGACCGCGACTCCTCCCTCCCGCGGGATGGCCAGAACGCGGCCCGACTCTCGAATCGAATCCGAGACAGCCAGTGTATCGGTCACCACCAGAGTGTCGTCGAACACCAATGCGACGGCAGCGATGTCCGGGGCAACCCTGATTCGCTCGGCGATGTAGATCACTTCGTCTCCCGAGGCCGACCACGAGGGCGAGACCTCCCTTCCCCCATCGAAGGTGAGCTGATAGGGCGCGGGACCCAGCGGGGGCAACGTCGACGGCTCGTGCAGCTCGGGTGCGTCCCGGCAGGCGGCGGCCGCGGCCAGGGCGAGCGCGAACGCGATGCGCGGGCCCGACGTGGCGTTCCGTCCGCGGGGGGCTGCGCTTTCGACCCGGCTCACTCGCCCAGCTCCGCGACCCAGATGTCCGATACACGGGTCAACGAGTCGAACCGCGCGAAGGCGAGCCAGCGGCCGTCGGGCGACACGGCGGGCCAGAAGCCCTCGGCGGTGCCATCCACCGGCCCCGCTCCATCTCCATCGACTCCGACCGACCAGATACGCCGCTCCCGCTCGTAGTAGATGCGCTGCTCGTCGGCGCCCCAGGTCGGTCGTGCACCGGGAGTCAGCACCCGGAGGTCGCTCCCGTCCGGGCGAATCCGCGCGATGTCCCGGCCAACGAGCGGCCAGCTTCGGCGCTGCTCGACGCAGCGCAACTCCCCGAACTGCAGGTGCTCGCAAGTGGCCTCGGTCAGGGGCCCTCGCTCGTAGCGTTCGAAAGCGATCCAGTTTCCCGTCGGACTCCAGGCGGGGTTCACACCGTCCACCGTACCCGGGATCGGCGTCACTGCACCCGTGGACGTGTTCCAGACGAAAAGCGAGACGCCGTTGCTGAACACCAGCCGGTCCCCGTCCGGGTGCCACGAGATCTTGGTCGGCGCGCGACGGTCGATGTTGAACTGTCGCTGGAACGGGTACGTCTCGACCTGCCAGACGCCGTCCAGTCCGCCGGAGCTCTGCGACGTGTCGAACTCACGGCCCGGAAATTCGACGACGATCCGCGGGTCCGTCTCCGGCAGGCCCCCGCTGTTCGGCGTCCGGACGCGCAGGATCCCGGCGTCGAGTCGCGGCGCCGTATCGCTCGCCAACTCCGGCGTACAGGTCGGCGTTGCCGGAAAGCACAGCGTCCGCGACAGAGGGGGCGAGAGGGTGAACGCCGCGATCCGACCGTCGGTGGACTGGGCCGCGTAGTCGATCGGCGTCGTCCCCAGGAGGCCGGGTTGCAGCACCGGGAACAGTCGCTCCGCCACGCTTCCTACACGATGGATCACCCGCAGGGGCCGGCCGATCCGCACGGTATCGTTGCCCGTCGGCCTGCTGGTCAGCGTGAGATCCTCGGTCACGTAGATGACCGAGTCGCCCGAGGCGGACCAGGACGGCGCGAGATCGCGTCCCGGGTCGTAGGTGAGCTGATAGGGCGCGGGACCGAGGGACGGGCGCTCGGCCGGCTCGTGCAGATCGGGTGCGTCCCGGCAGGCTCCGACGGCGACCACCCCCAAGAGGATCGATCCCAGAAGTCCACCGACGCGCGGGCTCGCCCGCATCAGAACGTCACCTCCACGCCGAGGCGAAGCTGGCGAGGAGGTCCGAAATAGAGCGACGGATCGCTCCGGTCGAGCGCCGCCGCGAAGCGGGCGGTGTCGAATTCGTCGGGCGTGATAAGTCCGTCGGCGTCCAGGTCGACGGTGGGGCTGTACCGCGCCGACTCGCGCGGAATCGGAAAGTCACTTGTGGTCGGTCTCGCGACCAGGTCGTCCAGGGTTTCCGCCGAAGGCGCCACCGTCCCGGTGCCCCGGCGCAGCGCGATCACGTTCTCCCGGTCGAGCACGTTCTTCACCTCGAGCACGAGCCGGGCGCCGCACCGCTCACAGCCGAGAACCCGGGGCAGGTCCCACGTCAGCCCCAGGTCCACGAGCGACGTCCAGGGCAGGCGGTCGATCGGGTTGCTGCGACCCTGCTCGTCGATGGGCTCGAGCGGATAGAGCGGGTAGCCGCTCCGCACTCGTGTCGTGATCACGGCGCCGACCGGGAGCCCTCCGGGCAGATCGGAGGCCGCGCGCGCGGTCCGTCCGAGCATGAGCGTGAGGTCGATCGTGTGCCGCCGGTCGAACGCCAGGGGAACGGGCTCCGGACGTCCCGGTTCGACCGAGGACGTGTCGGCGAACGCCCCCGTCGTCAGCCCCTCCGCCTTCTGCAGCGAGTAACCGAGCCGGCCGAACACGTCCGGCCAGCGCGCCGTGGCTGACAACTCGACGCCGTTCACCGAACCCTTGTCGCCCGTCGTGAACTGGCCGGATTGCGTGCCGACGAGCTGCACGTTTCCCGTGACGAGGTTGCCGAGCGCCTTGTGAAAGCCGACCAGCTCGAAGCCGATCCGGTCCCAGAAGAGATGGCTCACTCCGACTTCCACCGTGCTGCCCTCTTCGAACGCCAGGTTCGGGTTCCCCTGGCGACGGATGTCGGTGCGCAGCGAGTCGCCGATCGTGTTGTCGAGGAAGAACTGGAAGTCCGGGGGCTGCGCCATCCGCGCGTACGTGACGCGGAACGCCGTGCGCCCCGCCGAATTGCGGAACGCGCCCGCGATGCCGATGCGGGGACCGACGTGGAACTGCCAGTCCGTGTCGACCTCGGGAGCGAGGAAGTCTCCGACCGCCGGCCGAAAGGCCAGGCCGTTGCGGAACGCCTCCGCGCGCAGCCCCACGTTGACGGTGAACAGCTCCTCCGGGCGGATCTTCGCCTCGGCGAAGGCGGCGACGGTGCTCGGATAGAACCGCGCGTAGTTGGGTGACGAGCCGGCCAGGTACGCGCGGGTCCGTTCGTAGACCTCCACGCGATAGAGCTTTCCGGTCAGACCGGCCCGGTAGACGTTCCCGTTGGCGGCGAACTTCTCCCCCACCAGGTCCGCCCCCAACATGTCGGAGCGGCTCCAGTTCGCGATGCCCGACGTGCCCTCGGTGATGAAGAGCCCCTCGGCCGCCGGGCCGAACGGCGAATCGCGGAGCCCGCTCGGCTGCTCGTAGCCCGGGATGGGCTGCGGGTCTTCGATCTGCTCGTCGATCGGCCGGCGCGTCGATTCCTCACCGGGAAAGTCGAAGTCCGAGAAACCGAATCCGGCCACCGTCGATCGGTCCTCGAACATCGATCCGGGCACGGCGCCCAGGTATCGATCGAGCCGCTGGGCGGCGAGTCGAACGGTGAGCCGATCCGCCCCGCTGCCCGTCTGCCCGCCGACGTCGAAGGTGAGCGTCCCCAGCGTCGCCTTCGTGCGCTGCGCGAGCCGGCTGTCGGAGCTGTACTTGAGCTCCTGCGTGTAGAGCTCGCTCTGGAAGCGGTTGTGCAGGAGCGTCGCGGTCAGGAGGCCGCCCAGGGCCGGCCGGTCGAAACGGAGGAAGCCGATCAGGCGATCGCCGCGCTGCCCCGGGAGCCCGTCACGTTCGAACGGGCAGTACAGGTGGCTCGCCGATGCGCTGGCTTGCAGGGCCTCGATCTGGCCCGACAGCCCGTCACCCGCGTCGTTCGGTCGCAGGCAGGTCAGGCCTCGGGCTCGGGGATCGGCATCGTTGAGCCCCTCGAGCTGAAGATCGGCGAAGAGCGTCGCCCGGTCGCCCAGGAAGGGCACCGGACCGCCGGCGTTCAGGTTGACCGACGTCAGCCCGGTGGACTCCGACTCCGGCGCCAGGTGGTCGGAACGCAGGCTGGCGCTCGCCTCCCAGCCTTCCCGGGAGCCGCTGCGCGTCACGTAGCTGACCACGCCGGAGAGCGCCGATCCGTACTGGGCGCTGAACCCCCCGGTCACGATCTCGAGCTCCTGGAGCGAGGTGGGCGACAGCTCGATCGAAGAACCGCCAGTCGTTGCTTCGACCTGGTTCTTTACCGCGAAACCGTCGACGAGATACGCCTCCTGGCCGATCTGGCCGCCGCGGAAGTGGCCCTCCGAAACCCCGGTCGCCAGTTCGATCGCCTCGCCGACGCGCGTCACGGGCAGCTCGCGCAGGACTTCGCCCGTCACCAGCTCCCGCGTCTCGGCCACCTCGGGCTCGATCAGCGGAATGCGGTCGGCGTCCACGACGAGCGGCTCGAGTTCGACCTGCGTCGGCTCGAGCGCGATCGCGAGGTCGACGACGCGGCCCGCCTTCACGCCGACGTCGCGCAGCCGCAGTGAGGTGTAGCCGATCAGGTCGACGGAGAGCTCTACGTCGCCCGCGGGGAGACCGGCGAGGACGAACCGGCCCTCGTCGGTCGTCAGGGCCTCCACCTCGAGCGCTTCGACGGCGACCCGGGCGCCGGCGAGCGGCTCCCCGGTCGTCGCGTCCTGCACCCGGCCGCTGATCCGGCCCGTGGTCTGGGCGTCGGCCGCAGCCGGGAGCAGGGTCAGGCAGGCCAGCGCGACGGCCAGGGCTGCGCCGAGTCCGCCCGCTCGCGGTGGGGTGAAGCTGCGCACTTTCTTCATTCGGTGACTCCGGCGCGCGCGGGCCGAGTCCGGACTCATCCGAGGCCGGGAATCACCACGTAGATGATGGCCATGGCGACCCAGCCCAGCAGTCCCGTCACGATCGCCTGTCCGGTCGATACGTCGAGCGCCTGTCGGATCGCGACGACGGCCGCGGCCACGCCCCATACGAATACGATCAGTCCAACGAGGATGCCGAGGATGGGGATGATTCCGAGGATGGAGAAGATCGCGACGGTATACGCGAAGCCGAGCGTCCTCAGCAGTTCGCCCCAAGTCGCAGTCCCCTTGAAGATGCGCGTTCCGATGAAGTAGGTCAGCCCCGCAAAGGCCAGCCACCCTAACAACGCGCCGATGATTCCGCTTATGACACCCACCGGTGAGGCGATGCCCTGGGCGATCGCCGCGATCGCCACGACGATCGCCGCCTGGGTGGTGGCCGTCGTATCGTGCTCGACCTCTTCGTAGGTCGCGACATCCAGCGTCGCGGCTCCGATCATCCGTCCGACGAGACTGTTCTGCGCCATGCCGGGTCTCCTATTCCGCCGGTTCGGGAAGTGCGGCCTGGGCGATGCCCTCGGCCTCGTCCACGGAAAGTAATATCAATCCGCCGATGATGAAGAACACGACTACGGTGGCGACCCCGGCGCGCAGGCCGAACAGGTCGGTCGCGGTGGACATCGCCAGGGGCCCGAGAAACGCCGTCGCCTTGCCGGAGAAGGCGAAGAAGCCGAAGAACTCGGTCTTGCTGTGTTCTGGCACGAAGCGGCCCATGAGCGACCGGCTCGCCGACTGGTTCGGGCCCACGAAGAGCCCCACCGTGAGTCCCGCCACCCAGAGCCATGTCCTGTCGGGCGCCACGACGGCGAGAAGGGACGCGAGCGTGAGAGCGACGAGCGTGATGAGGATCGTCCGTCGCCCGCCGATCCGGTCGTCCACCACACCGAAGAGGGCCGCTCCAAGGCCCGCGGCCACGTTGAGTCCGATGCCGAAGACGATCACTTCGTCGAGGGTCATGCCGAACGCGCCCGCGGCGTAGGCGCCGCCGAAGCTGAAGATCGTGACGAGTCCGTCGTTGTAGACCAGCCGGGCGATGAGAAAGCGCACGATCTGGCGATAGCGGCCGATGTTTCGGAACGTGCGCCGCAGCTCGAGGAAAGCGCCGCGAATCCCCTTTCCGTCCGTCTTGCGAGGGACCGCCGCCGTCGGCACCCAGAGGAGCATCGGCAGGCTGAACACGAAGAACCAGGCCGCCACGAGCACGAGCGTCGCCCGATGGTTGGCCCCACCCTCGGTGGGAATGCCGAACCACGGAACCTCGGGACGGACGAAGCCGACGAGCGCGATGGCGAGCGCCACGAGGCCGCCGATGTACCCCAGTCCCCAGGCCCATCCCGAGATCCGTCCGATGCGGCTCTGGGGCACGAGCTCGGGCAGATAGGCGTTGTAGAAGACGATGCCCATCTCGAAGGCGAGGTTGGCGAGAACGACGAGGGCGAGCGCGCCGAAGAGGGCCGCGTCGGTCCCGGGCTCGACGAACGCGAGGGCCGCGGTCAGCGCGATGCAGGTCCAGGTGGAGGTCGCCAGGTAGAGCCTCCGTCGCCCCGAGCGGTCGGCGAGGGCGCCGGCCACGGGCGACAGCAGGGCGACGAGAATCGCGCTCAAGGAGATCGCCCGACCCCACAGCGTCACCCCCTCGGCGGACGTCGGCGTGAAGGTGAGGGTGAAGTACGTGACGTAGATGAACGTGATGACGAGCGTGTTGAACGCGGAGTTCGCCCAGTCGTAGAGGCACCACGATACTACGGCGCGGGTGTTTCCCCGCTTCGGGACGCGCCCCTCCATGGCTTCCGTGGCCTCCATGGATCCTCTGCCGGACGGGTTCGGGGGAAAAGCAAAAACGCCGCCGCCGGGCGGTCCCGGCGACGGCGTGGATGGTAACCCCGCAGCTTCCGTCTGTCAGCTCACCTCGAGTTCAGGTTGACCGGCAACTCGGTCCAGCTCTCGACCGGCCGTCCGGCGCGGGTGGCCGGCGTGAACTCCATGACCTCCGTAATCTTCAGCACGGCTTCGGCCATGGCCGGGTCGCCCGTCGCGCGCTTCACCCGGCTGTCGGCCACGCGCCCGTCGGGCCCGATTCGCAACCAGAGCAGCACGCTGCCCGGCTGCCGGACGTTGGGACGATATTCGTCGAGAAGCGCGCGAGAAACCTCCTGCCAGTTCTCGAGCGCCGGCGGTGTGTCCGGCTCCGAAGACACGGCCGAGGTCCGCGTACCGGGACGTCTTCCGGGGCTCCCGTCAGCCGCCCGATCCGACTCGACTGCGTCCGGCCGCTTCAGCTCCGGCACCCCGGTGCCGGGATCGTCGATGTCCAGGGCGTCGAGGTCGATGTTGCGACGCGAGGGCCGCGGTGGGGCCCGCACGACCTGGACTTCGTCGGCCGTCTCGTCAGCCGTGGGGTCGGACGCCCTGTCGTTCCCGGCGGTCGCCGGGTTCGAAGTTCGCGGCCGAGACATGCATCGGTCGACTTCCTCCAGCACGATGTCCGCGTTCGGCAGATTACCGAGCTGATTCCGATCGCGCGCCGTCGGCTCGAAGCCGACGCAGTTCATCCGCACGATCGCCGCCATCTCGGTCGCCGTGTAGTTCGACGCCGTCATCATGCGGACGAGATCGCTCTTCAAGAGTGGTCCGCCCTCCTGCGCCGGCGCGGCGGCCGGCATCGTGAGGGCCAGAACCGCCATCCCGGTCACCCCGGCTGCCAGCCGGGCGGTTCCACGTGGTCCGTTCATGGTCCTGTCCTGCCTGTACCTGTTCTCGGGTGCTTCGCACGTTTCCGGTCATGGGACGTGCAAGGTGCGTACCCGAGTTGCGATTGCTGTAACGCGCTACAGCACCGTCTCTTACATGGTACGTCGGCATTGTCTGGACGCTAGAATCTACCGGGTGTGTAATTAGTTCGGTGATGCGGCGGTGTGGGAGGAGCCCGATGGGTGTTCTTCTAACCGCACAGGTGTACGGATAGACGATATGGAGCGGATATATGCGCCGTTCCGCGGATCCTCAGAACCCTATCAAAACCGCCACGACGAGGGCGACGGAGCCGATCACCCAGATCTTCAGCATGAAGGGCAGCAGGAAGCGCAGCCAGCGCATGTAGGGCACGCCGGCGATCGACAGGATCCCGATCAGCACGGCGTTCGTCGGCACGAGGATGTTCGTGAAGCCGTCGCCGAACTGGAAGGCCAGCACGGCCGTCTGCCGGCTCACGCCCACGAGGTCCGCCAGGGGCGCCATCAGCGGCATCGTGACGTACGCCTGCCCGCTGCCCGAGGGCACGAAGAAGTTGAACACGCTCTGGACGGCGAACATGCCGACCGACGCGACCTCGGCCCCCAGTCCTTCGAGCGGGGCCGCGAGCCCCGTGACGATGGTGTCGATGACCCTGCCGTCGTTCAGGACGACCTCGATCGAACGGGCGAAGCCGACGAGGAGCGCCGTCATGGTCAGTTCCGCCGCGCCGTGTCCGAACTCGATCGCCGCATCGTCGGCCGAGAGCCGCGACACGATCGCCA
>CAZOEX010000058.1:0-10713 GCA_964578925.1 uncultured Gemmatimonadota bacterium
CAACTGGTGCCCCTCGTGTAAGACCGTGCTGGCCAACGAGCAGGTGATCGCGGGCGATTGCGAGCGCTGCGGTTCGCAGGTCGAGCAGCGGATGCTCAGCCAGTGGTTCTTCCGGATCACCGATTACGCCGAACGGCTGCTCGCGAACCTGGACCGCATCGACTGGTCCGAGACGACCCTGACCGCGCAGCGGAACTGGATCGGCCGTTCCGAGGGTGCGCTTCTGCGCTTTCCGGTCGCTCGGCTGAAGGCGACCGTCGATCGCCACGAGCCGGCGAAACTCGAACGGGAGCGCCGGATGATCGAGGTGTTCACGACGCGGCCGGACACGCTCTTCGGCGCGACCTTCATGGTGCTCGCGCCCGAACATCCCCTGGTCGACGAGGTCACCACGCCGGACCACGCCGAGGCCGTCGAGGCCTATCGCCGCGAGACGGCGGCCCTCGACCTGAAGGAGCGCCAGAAGGCCGACGACCGCGGCAAGAGCGGGGTGTTCACGGGCGCACACGCCACGAATCCGGCCACCGGCGAGGAGATCCCCGTCTGGATCGCCGACTACGTGCTCATGGGCTACGGGACCGGCGCGATCATGGCCGTCCCGGCCCACGATCAGCGGGACTTCGAGTTCGCCCGCGAGCACGGCCTCGAGGTGCGGCCCGTCGTCGCCCCGACCGAGGAGCACGAGGAAGAGGCGGCCGACGAGGAGCTCGGCGAGGCCTTCACCGCGCACACCGAGGGTGAGATGCTGGTCGATTCCGGCGAGTTCACCGGACTGCCCGCCGACGAAGGGGGCCGCCGCATCGTGGAATGGCTGGCGGAGCGCGGGACGAACGACCGTCCCCTGGCCGAGTTCCGGACGAACTACCGGCTGCACGACTGGTGCATCTCGCGGCAACGCTACTGGGGTCCCCCGATCCCGATCATCCACTGCGACGAGTGCGGTACGGTGCCGGTGCCCGTAAAGGACCTGCCGGTCGAACTCCCGTACGTCGAGGACTTCAAGCCGGGCGACGACGGAGTCGCACCGCTCGCCAAGGACCGCTCCTTCTACGAGGTCGCGTGCCCGGCCTGCGGGGGCGACGCCCGGCGGGAGACCGACGTCTCCGACACCTTTCTGGACTCGAGCTGGTACTTCCTGCGCTATCCGAGCACGGACGACGACGCGCGTCCGTTCTCGCCGGAACGCACGGACCGCTGGCTGCCGGTCGACACCTACATCGGCGGCGAGGAGCACGCCGTGCTCCACCTGCTCTACTCGCGGTTCATCACGATGGCGCTCCACGACCTGGGGCACCTGGATTTCGAGGAACCGTACGACCGCTTCCGGAAGCACGGCCTGCTGATCAAGGACGGCGCGAAGATGTCGAAGTCGCGCGGCAACGTGGTGATTCCCGACGAGTACATCGAACGGTACGGGGCGGACACCTTCCGCGCCTACCTGATGTTCCTCGGCCCCTACGACGAGGGAGGCGACTTTCGCGACGAGGCGATCATGGGTCCGCACCGCTTCCTCGGCCGCGCCTTCGACGCCGTGGAGGCGGCCGTCGAGGACGGTCGGACGGGCTTCCCGAAGCCGGAGATCGAGCGGGCGCTGCACGCCACGATCAAGCAGTGCACGGAGGACTTCGCCGAGCTGTCGTTCAACACGGCGATCGCCGCGATGATGGAGTTGCTCAACGAGATCCGGGCGGGGGGAAGGACGCCGACCGTCGACGAGGTACGCCCGCTCGCCGTCATGCTCGGCCCGATCGCGCCTCATCTGGCCGAGGAGATGTGGGAGCTGCTGGGCGGCGAGCCCAGCCTGTTCGACCACGCCGAGTGGCCGACCTGGGAAGAGGAGAAGCTCGTGACCGACACGGTCGAGGTCCCCGTCCAGGTGAACGGGAAGCTACGCGCGACGATCCACGCCTCCCGCGGCGCCTCGGAGGACGAGGTGAAGGCCGCGGCGCTCGCCGACGAGGGCGTGAAGCGCCACCTGGAGGGCGGCGAGGTCGTCAAGACGATCCACGTGCCCGACCGGCTGCTGAACCTGGTGGTGAAGTAGGGGCGGGATCCCTACCGCCGGATGCTCACCTCGATGTCCCGCCACTTCCCCTGGCGGAAGCGAAGCACGCTCAGCCCGCACCGCGTGATGTGGCCGAACAGGATGGCGAGCCAGATGTCCATCGGGTCGAGCGTCGAGGTCTGCTGGATGACGAAGCACATGCCGATCGGCACGATCACCTGCGAGACGATCGAGATGTAGAGAGGGCTGCGGGTGTCGCCGGTCCCCTGCAGGCCGCCGGTGTAGGTGAGCGCCACCGCGATGAACAGGCCCGAGAAGGCGAGCACTTGCAGGAGCTGCACGCCGAGCTCCACCACGACCGGGTCGCTCATGCTGAACAGGGCGAGCAGCTGTCGCGGAATGAAGAAAAAGAGCAATCCGATGGCCGCCGCCGCGGCCAGCCCGATGCCGGCGGCCGTATGTACGGCCGCCATCGAGCGATCCGGCCGTCCCGCCCCGAGGTTCTGACCGGCCATGGCCGCTGCGGCCCCGAGAAGTCCCACCGACGTCCAGGTGATGAGCGAGAAGAGCTGCGTGTAGGCCACGGAGTAGGCGGCCTGCGCCGCGGCGCTCGCCGCCAGCGAGCCGATGAACGAGAGGAGCAGTACGCCGCCGACGTTCATGGCGATGCCCTGGATGCCGGTGGGGAGGCCGAAACGGAAGAGCTCCCGAATGATGCCCCAGTCCGGGCCCCACGGACCGCCGTGCGGGAAGCCGACGACCCAGCCTCCGCGCCACAGCCGCCAGAGTGCGTAGGCAGAGACGATCGCCGACGCGATGACCGTGCCCATCGCCGCGCCGGTCGTGCCGAATGCCGGGATCGGTCCGAGCCCGGCGATGAAGACGACGTTCAGCACGAGGTTCAGCACCGTCAGCACGATGCCGATGCGCAGCGGGGTCTTCGCGTCTCCCGCGGAACGGAGGGCGCCTCCGAGCATGAAGAAGACCATCATCCCGCTGCTGAACACGAACATGATCCGCAGGTAGGGAAGCGCTTCGGCCTGCACGGCCGGCGTCGCGTTGACGAACTCGAGCAGGGACGGCGCGAGGACGTACCCGAGAGGCGCCATCACGCCGAGCGAGAGGAAGATCGCAGTGAGGAAGGCCTGGTAGACGCTCCGGTCGACCTTCTCGGGCTCGTCGGCCCCCGTGAAGCGGGCGACGAGCACGCTCATCCCGGTGAACAGGGAAGAGATGAACACGACGACCACCAGGAAGATCTGCCAGCTCACGCCGATCGCCGCGTTCGCCGTGTAGCCCACGTAGTGGCCGACCATGATGTGGTCGACGATCCCCTGCAGGCCACTGACCACGTTCTGGAGCATGGTCGGCCAGGCGAGCTTCCAGACGCCCGACAGGAGAGGACCCTCGATCAGTGATCGGTCGTACTTCCTTCGGCGCCCTCCCGGTCGTGGGGAGCCGCCGGGTGGGCCGGCCGGGACGTCCCGCGCGCCGACCGGATCGCCTCCGCGGCGGTCGCGCGCGGCCTCCGGCCTGTGGTCCCCGGCGCCGCCTACCAGCTGACGTTCCCCTCCTGCGACGTGTCGATGTCGGCCTCTTCACCACCGCCGAACAGAAACGCCTCGAGGTTCTGGTAGAGGAACTCGCGGGCCTTAGGATCCCGGACGTTGAGCCCGTAGTGGTTGATCAACAGCATCTGGCGCTGCTTCCACTCCTCCCAGCAGTCCGTGCAGATCTCCCGCCGGATCCGCTCTCCCCGCTCGTCGGCGAAGGGCGCCGAGCCCATCGGCTCCGGCGTTTCGCGGTCGCACCGTACGCAGTCGAAACCGCTCACAACGGCACCGTCAACACGGAGCAGTTCGCGCCGCGAATGACCTGCGTCGTGATGCCGCCGAGCAGGACCCGGCTCTCGAGGCCCGGTGCGTGCGCCTTGCCGATGACGATGAGGTCGGCGTTCTCGGCTTCGGCCGTGTTGAGGATGTGCGTGACGATCGGACGGCCGCGCACGATCGTGGCCTGCACCTCGAGCTGCTCGCGCAACTCGGCCGGCACGCGGCCGAGGGCGTCCTGCCTGGCGCCCCTCTCGATCCGCTCGAGCGTCTCCTCCACCTTGGTCGGCGAGCTGACGGCCCGAAGGTAGGCATGCAGCGTTCCAGGCATCGCGTGCAACAGCACGAGGCGGGTATGGAAGTAATCGGCATAGCGGGCGGCCAGCTCGGCCACCGGCGCACTGCCCTCGCGCAGGTCGAGAGCGGCGATGATCGTCTTGTCCTTCTCCGCCCGGATCGGCCGCCAGACGAGCACCGGCACCTCGGCCTTGCGTACGATCGCGGCACAGGTGTTCCCCAGCTCGTCCGTCGGCCACATGCGACGCTGGTGGGCGCCCACCACGATGAGCTCCGAGCCGTGCTCCTCGGCCGCGAGCTGCATCGTTTCGGGCGTCCAGCCGTGCCGGATGTCGTGGCGGGCCTCGATGCCGATCCTCTCGGCGATGTGCTCGAGGTTGCTGCGTACGTCCAGCTCCTTCTCCTCGAGCACGTCGAGGCGGTCCCCCAGCTCGCGGACCAGGTAGCCTGGGACGCTGAACCGCTCGATCGAGTGGAAGAGAACGATGTCCGCCGACGGGAAGCGTGATACGGCCCAGCGCACCGTCTCGATGGACGTGTCGGAGAAGTCGATACCGATGAGGATTCTCTGATACATGACCGGCGGCCGTTCGGGATACGGATTGCGGGAGCTGCGCGCGCCCGGAACCTATGTCTCCGATGCGGTTTGCGCACCCTCCGCCGGAATCCGGGCGAGCAGCCCATCGAGCGCCTGCCAGGGATCCCCGCGCCCCGCGGCGTCGATCATCCCCTCAACGGTGGCTTTCAGACCTCCGTGGTGCCGATAGAGCGTATCGAAGTCGTCGAGGCGCGTGTAGTAGAGGAGCCGGGAGAGAAGCCAGGCGTTGTCGACCCGGGAGGCGTCGAGAGCTCCGTACCGCGCTCCGCGCAGCCGCGGCGCGACCTCGGTGCGGAACTTCTCGGCGGCCTTCTCGATGATCTCCCGCTTTCGCAGCCGCTTCGTTCGATCATCGACGTCCGAGGCGTACAGGGTTTCCAGGGGTTCGCGGATCGTGTGGAAGAACCGCCCGAATTCACGCACGTCGTGCCAGCGGTCTCGTGCTCGCCGACACGGCTCCGGATCGGCGTGGGCGTCGCAGAAGAACTCGATCGCGCCCACGTGGCCGACGAAATTGGCGAAGCTCTCGTTGAAGCGGGCGTAGCCCTTCGGGAAGAACGTCGTGTGCGTGATCTCGTGGATGGCGGTTTCGGCCACGGACAGGCTGTCCCCGCGCAGCGCCGGCGAGAGGACGGGATCGGGAAACCAGCCGAGCGTGCTGAAGGCCGCGCTCGGCCGCACGTACGTGTCGTACCCGTCCGCCTCGAGCTTCTCCGCCTCGCGTTGCGCGCGGTCGAAGTCGAAAAAGCCCTTGTAGGGTAGCCGTCCGACGATCGGAAACCACCAGGTCTTCCAGCGCAGCTCCAGTTCGGGGGCGGCCGAGACGACCATCACGAGCGTGTCGCGATCGAGTCGGGTGAAGCTCCGGTAGCTGTCGCCCGGGTCGAGGCCCAGCTCACGCTCGGCGAACACCCGCACCTGGCGAACGAGCGCCAGCTTGTCGCGTGTCTCGGCGGGGACCGTCTCGTCCTCGAGCGCCCGGTCGATGGACTGCCTTCCGGCCAGGATCCGCGCCTCCTCCCAGCCCGCGCGCAGCACGTAGCCGGGCGAACACGACGCCGTGAGCGCGACGCCGAGCGCGAAGACGGACGCTGCGAAGACCCAGCGGCGCATGCCCCTCCCTGTTCGTCTGGTGCTTCGTTCGTGGCGAGACGGTGGACACCGGCCACCTGATCGGCGACCTTCGCCCCCTGGTGAACCAGCGGGGAGGCCGAGTGAAGTTGCCGGACGTTCTATACAGTCTCGGATGGTATACGATCCGTCCGCTTCTCGCCCTGGCGGGCCTCTTCTCGACCAAGCTGGCCGAGGCGGTGAAAGGACGCGAGTCCGCCGCGGACCGCATGCGCGCCTGGGCCGCGGAGGCCGCCGCCGACGCGGGCCCGCTCCTCTGGCTGCACGGCGCGTCGGCCGGCGAGCTGGCCGGGGCGGTACCGGTCGTGGCGAAGCTGCGCCGGAAATTTCCGGCCTTTCGCCTCCTGGTCACCTATTCCTCGCCGTCGGGCCGGGCGGCGGCGGCGCGTCTCGAGCCCGCGTACGCCGGCTTCGTGCCGCTCGATCTTCGCGCCCACACCGACCGAGCGATGGCCGCCGTGCAGCCGACGGCGCTCGTCTACGCGAAGTACGACGTGTGGCCGAACCTGACTCGCTCGGCCCGGGCCGCCGGGCTTCCGGTGGCGCTGATCAACGCCACGGTCCGTCCCGGCAGCCGCCGGCTGCGCCATCCGGGCAAGGCCGTCCTGGCCGAAGCCTATCGATCCCTCTCCGCGGTCGGGGCGGTCTCGGAGAAGGATCGCCGTCGCCTCGAGGAGCTCGGGGCTCGCCCCGAGGCAATCTCCGTAACGGGAGATGCGGCCTTCGACCAGGCCCTGGCGCGCCTCGACGGCGCCAAGGACCGGTCGCTGCGCCTGCCGGCACGCGCTCCCGGTGTGACCCGGTTGATCGGTGGATCCACCTGGGGGGAAGACGACGCCGTCCTCGTGGAGGCGGTCGCCGAGCTCCGGTCGGTCGAGCTCGTGCTCGTGCCGCACGAGCCCTCGTCCGGGACCGTCGAGCGGATCCGCGAGCGAATCGAGCTCCGCATGCGCACCTCGCCGAGGCTGTACAGCGAGCTCGACGCCGAGAGCACTCCGGTCGTTCAGCCGGGGGTGGCACCGCCCCCGCTGATCGTCGATGCGGTCGGCTTCCTGGCCGAGTTGTACCGCGAGGGCGACATCGCTTACGTCGGGGGCGGCCTGGCGGGCAAGGGTCTGCACTCGGTCGTGGAGCCGGCCGCGGCGGGCCTTCCGGTGCTCTTCGGCGGACGGCACGATCGCTGGGAAGCTGACGGGCTATTGAGAGTCGGGGCGGCACGTGAGGTCGACGGCGCGAGCCTCTATCCGACCCTCGTGTCACTGCTCGATGCGGGGCGTCGCCGACGCATGGGGCGGGCGGCGGCGGAGTGGGTGCGGGGCCGGGCCGGCGCGGATCGAGCCGCCGCCGAATTGGTCGCCGGGCTCATCGGAGTCTGAAAGCCGCCGCAGGATCCAGCGTCAGGCCTCCGCGCAGCGAGCCCGGAAACCGCCGTCGTACAGCGCGACGCGGCGACCATCGGCGGCAGTCTCGACGACGACGCGGCCGAAGTCCGTCGGAACGAAGATGGTGGAGTCGTTGATAGGCCAAGCGGCGAAGGTCTCACCTGGAGCCTCCGCGACCGCAAAGGCTACCCCGTCTTCCGTCGCGACGATCTCGAAAGCGCTGAATCCGCCGTCTTCGCATCGGAACGTCCCGGTCAGTTCCCGGAGCTGGTCCCGGGAGAGAGAGGCCGCCGGTTCCGGAGCCGCTTCTCGCGGGACGTCTCCGCGCACGATCGCTGCGATCCCGGACATCAGCGGGCGAAAAGCGGCGTTGAAGACGTTGGACAGAAGCACTACGGTGAAATCGTCGTCCAGGTACTGGTGGATGCGGGCCACGTAGCCACCGCTCATCCCGGACGTCCAGCGCACCGACCGTCCGTTCTCCGTCATGATCGGCCAGTCCAGGCGCTCGGCCGCTGCGCGGCTCCAGCGCAAGAGGTCGGATGCCGTCGAGACGAGGTAGCTCGCCCCGATTCCGAGGCTGGGATGCCGGGGCGCCGGATATCGAATTCGCGCCGCGCCGCTCGCGTTCTCGTAGCCCCTGACAAGTCCGTCGGTCACCTCTCTCGCTCTCAGGGGTTTCGTGCGCTCGAGCCCGGCGGGCGTCAACACGCGCCGCGACACGAAAGCGAAGTAGTCCTCTCCCGTCACCGCTTCGATCAGGTAAGCGAGGATCAGGTAGCTCGAGCTTCCGTACCGGCGCTGTGAACCGGGCTCGAACTCCGCAGGCTGAGCGGCGAGCCACCGGACGGTCTGCGCCAGCGGGGAGCCGGTGAGCCGGCGCGTCTCGGAGTCGGGAACGGTCCGCCAATCGGGGATGCCGTGCGTGTGCTCGAGCAAATGTCGGATGGTGATCGCCGGATGGCCGGCGAAGTCGGGAAGGTAGTCCGCCACGGGATCATCCCGGTCGATACGGCCCTCGTCCTCGAGCATGAGAACTGCCGCCGCGGTGACGTCCTTTGTGATCGATCCGATCTTGAATCGCATCCCGCGCGTCATCGGCGTATCGAGGGCGTAGTCGGCCGTTCCATAGGCCCGGTGGGCCAGCACCGAATCCTCCTGCGCAATCAGGATGATTCCGTTGAACAGGCGAGACTCGACGAACGGTCGCACATACACGTCAATCCGGTCGGTCAGCACCTCCACCGAGTGGCCGTCTACCGTCGAGCTCCGGGCGGGCGGGGCCGGCTGCTGCCTGTTCACCCGAAGGCGACCCCGCGCCCGCCCGGCGTTGCCGGTTTCCGGCGAGATCGCGGTCACCTCGATGTCGTAGGCGCCGGGTTGGGGCGCCGCCAGACGGCCCGCGTACTCGTTCGTCTCACCGGTGAAATCGAGGGGCGTTTCGGCTACCACGTTTCCCTCGGGGTCCCACAGGTGGGCGGTCACGTCTCCCGCCTCCCAGAGTCCGCCGGGCTCGGTCGGGCAGCTGCAGAGCATGCGTACCCGCGCCCGGATCCCGAACTCCTCGCCGGAGGCCACTGTCTCGGGAGCCTCGAGAATCTCGACGATGTAGCCCCAGAGTTCGAGCACGACCCCGTCGCCGTCCAGGTTCCGGCCCGGCGACAGAAGCAGGGTGGTGCTGGCGGTCGTCCGCGCCGCGGGATAGTCCAGGGGCCCCGAGGCCTCGATGCGGACCCGGCGCGGCTCCTCGAGCGGGAGTGCGGCGGTGTAGACGGCGGCCCCCGGCGTCGTGAAGACGTCGGCGTTCCGCTCGCGCGGCCCCATGATCAGATCCGTGTCGCCCGTCCCTCCGTCGTGGACGCCGCGAGCGAGGATCTCCCCGCTGGCTGCGTCGCGCACGACGACCTCGGCGCCACCCACGGTCGTGCCGATCAGCTTCGCGTCTCGGGCCACGACGTGGACGTTGACGCGTGTCGGCGCCGGCTCATCCTCCTGGGCGGTCGCGTTCGCGGGAAAGCCGGCGAGGGACAGCAGGGGAGTGAGCGACAGCGCGGCCAGTCGGACGATCGTGCGGCGGGTCATCTGCAACCTCCAGTCAATGATCCTGTGGCCCCGGGAACTTGGTGTCGGGTCAGGACGGGCGTGGCGCGAGCTCCTCGAGGTCCGTGAACCAGTGGTCGACGAGCGCCTGCTTGGCCGCACCCATGTCGCCCGCGCGCAGGCACTCGAGGATTCCGCGGTGCAACCTGACCGACGTCGCGATGCGTACCGGGCCGGGCGCGAAGAAGGCGAACTCGTAGCGATGAACCCGTGTCCGGACGCTTTCGGCCAGTCCCAGCAGCTGGCGATTCGGGCAGCCGGCGAGCAGGTGGCGATGCCACTCCGTGTTCAGCTCGATGCCCTCCGTCGCGTCTCGCACCTCCTCGAGCCGGTCGTTCAGTCGCGCGAGGAGGATCAGCCGCTCCGGATCCGGACATCCGGCCAGTTCGAGGGCGCTCGACTCCAGCAGAGCCAGGCACTCGTAGAGCTCGCGCGCTTCGCCGGCCGAGAGGTCGGCCACGAAGAAGCCGCGGTGTGGCCGGGAGACGACCAGGCCTTCCTGGTGCAACCGGCTGAGCGCCTCACGAAGCGGCGTTCGGCTGGCTCCGAGCTCTTCCGCCAGGCGACTCTCGTTGATTCGCTCTCCGGCCGGAAGGGACCCGTCGAGAATGCGCTCCAGAACGAGCTTCTCAAGCTGCTCTGCGATCGAAGTCCGTTCCACGGTCGTCGTCATGATTGAATACTGTATACAGTATACGGAATCGGCGCAACCACATCGTTCAAAAATGACCGATTCTCGGTCGGATCGGTCAAAAGTGACCGATTTCGGCGGCGGGCATCGGTCAGATCTGACCGATCAGGGGGTTGAACGGATCGCCGCTCCCGGTTGTCAGACCTCCGGTTTCGGTCCCAGGGAGTACCAGAAGAGACAGCCGAAGACGGGAACGAGCAGCACGACGCCGCTCCAGAGGACGATCTCGCGTCGGGCCGGGCGGGCGCGGAGGATCAGCCAGATCGACCAGGCGTCGAGCACAAGCAGGAGGAAGGCGAGCACCCAGCGGGTGTCGAGAGCCAGGACCCAGTCGAGGGCGGGCTGCATCTCAGCGCGCTTCCCGATCGGTTAGCATTAGCATCAGGCCGCGTCGTGGGTGGCGAACTGGAGCCGGTGGAGCCGCGCGTAGAGGCCGTCCATCCGGAGCAACTCCTCGTGGGTCCCCGTCTCGCGGATCTCTCCGTGGTGGAGCACCAGGATCCGGTCGGCGTTCTGGATGGTCGAGAGGCGATGGGCGATCACGAGGCTCGTCCGTCCGGTCATCAGCTTCTCGAGCGCCGCGTCGATCCGCGCCTCGATCTCGGAGTCGACCGAGCTGGTCGCCTCGTCGAGGAGCAGGATCGCCGGGTCGCCGGCCCGGGCACGGGCGAAGCTGAGGA
>CAZOEX010000059.1:0-10636 GCA_964578925.1 uncultured Gemmatimonadota bacterium
CGACGGTCGCCCACCCGGTTCTCGGACGTGCGATGCCAGCGGTCGTCGAGCAGGAAGAACTCGGCGTCTCCCCACTGGAAGCTGGTCGTGATTCCGTCGAATTCCGGCGTTCCCGAGCTGGGGTTCGACCAGAAGAGATCGAAGACCTCTTTCGTCGTTTCCTTCTCTCGCCAGGTCCAGTCCGAGTTGTTCGGCCCGTAGTCGTGATCGTCCCACGTGGCGTAGTGATGCGTCGAGCCGAGGAGAGGCTGCAGTCGGTCGAGGGAGCGGGTATGAGTGTAGCGGTACAGAATGCCCGAACGCGAATACCAGTCGGCCTCGCGAAGGTAGACGTTGTCACCCATCCAGATCATCGCGTCCGGCCGGGTCTCGTACACGGCGTCGAGGATCTCGAAGTCGCCGCCGTAGGGTTCGCCCGGCCGGTCGTAGGGCGGGTCGTTGACGTAGAAACAGCTCGCGATGACGAAGCGAAAGTCCGGCGGATCCCGGCGCCACTGCCAGAGCTCCTGTGTCTGGAACTCCAGCGGCCAGTCGACCTCCGCCGCGCTGCCGTCGACGTGGACTTCGTAGCCGTAGCGGCGACCGGGCTCCAGCAGCCCGACGGCGATCTCCACTACGTAGCCGTCTTCGGGGCGGGCCCGCGCCTCGCGCGTCTCGTACCGTACGTCGGGACGCTCGAGATCCCAGTAGACGAACTTCACGTCGGCCGGGCCGGTCGTCTGCGCCCAGAGCTGGACCTCCCGCATCTCCGAATAGCCGACCATCGGTCCCGATCGCAGGGCCGACTCCTGCGCCGCGAGCACCGCGGGCGTCGGCAGTTCGGTCGCCAGCGCCGCCAGGAAAAGCCACAGGAAGGCAGTTGCCGATCCCGTTTTGCGCACCGTCGTCTTCATCTCGTACTCTCCCCGGAGTCGTCTCTTTCGGCTGAAGGGCAAAAGCTACTCCGCGCGCTCCGCGGTCGCATCCGCTGTACAGCGGCTCGCCGGACCCTATCTTTCCTCGCTCACCCTACGGAGGAGCCGACGCATGCAAGCACCGACCCTCGTTCTGCTGGCGGCCGGCCTGTCGAAGCGCTTCGGCAGGTCCAAGCAGGAGACCCCCGTCGGCCCCGACGGCGAGTTCCTCCACGATTACAACATCTTCGACGCACTGAGCAGCGGCTTCGGCCGCATCGCCTTCGTGGTGCGGTCGGACAACCACGACGCCATCCGCGACGCCTTCGAGGAGCGGTTCGGCTACTCCATACCGGCCTCGTACGTTCGGCAGATGCGCCCGCTCGGCACCGGCCACGCGGTCGCCGGCATCCGCGGTCTCGTGGATGGCCCGTTCGCCGTCTGCAACACCGACGACCTGTACGGGCGAGAGGCCTTCGCGGCCGTACTCGAACGACTGCGGGGGATGCAGGCGGGCATGCCGATCGGCGGATGCGCGGTGGGCTACCGCCTCGGCGCCACGCTGTCCGAGCACGGCGGGGTGGCGCGCGCCGTGTGCCGGGTCGACGAAACGGGGCGCCGTCTCAGCGGCGTCGACGAAGTCCTCGACATCGAGCAGACGAACGGCGGAGAGCTTCGTGGCCGGACACCGGACGGCGCACCCTGCGTCCTGACCGGCGACGAGCGGGTGTCGATGAACCTCTGGGGTTTCGGGCCGGGAATGGCGGAAGTCTTGATGCGCAACTACGAGAAGTGGACCTACGAGGGCGCCTCCGAGGAATATCGGCTGAGCAGCGCGATCGACTACATGGTCAACGAAGGACAGATGGAGGTCGAGCTGCTCGACGGACCCGACGAGGACTGGATGGGCCTGACCCATGCCGCCGAGGTCGGGCGCCTGCGCGAAGTTTTGAAGAGCGCCGTGGAGGCCGGCAGGTACCCGGCCTCGCTGCGGAAGGCGTTCCGCGGCGCTTGATCGTCCGGCGTCAGCGGATGGTCACGTAGCGCGCCAGCCGCTCGACCTCCTCTTCGTCCACGTACTTTCCGATTTCACGTCGAAACTCCGCCATCGCCTCGTAGGGACGATACTCCTCGAACTCCCCCGCCATCCGGTCTCCGACGCCGGGAATCAGCAAGAGTTCCTCCCGGGTTGCCGCGTTGAGGTCGAGCGGTATCCACATGATCCGATACGCTTCCTCGCGACCCGCTTCGTCGAGCACGCCTTCGAGCGCGGCGTCGACCTCGAGCATGTTGGCGAACGGTCGTTCGGCGGCGAGCGCCGCCACGGCGGCGTCGGAGATGCCGGCAGTCCGGAGATCGGCCGGCGTCGCCTCGTTGATGTTCACCAGCGCGTCGCCGTCGGCCGCCTCCTGCATGGCGCCGTCCGTGGGGCTCACCCCGTCGCCGTCGGCCGCCGTCGTGTCCTCCGCCCCGACGTCCGCCCCACCCGTGTCCGCCTGCCCGCAGGCCGCCATCGGGAGGATCGTGAACGCGAGTGCGAGCACCGTTGCCGCTCCGTACCTGTTCATTCGTCTCCTTCTCCGTCGTCGGGTTGCAGGGCCGGATGTCCGGCCGTGATGACGAATCCGATCAGGCCCAGCAGGGCCATCGAGCCGGGCGCGAGGGCGGGCATCGCGCCGGTCAGCGCTTCCCAAACCAGCTCGCTTCCGCCCACGGTCGCGTCCAGCTCCCGCTCGAACTCGACGTTCGCTTCGATGTGGAAGTATATGCCGAGAGCTCCGGAGAGCAGAAACGCCGTCGCGATGACGCGGAGTGCCAGAACGGCCCCCCGGCCCGGGCGGCGGCGGACGGCCGCCGTCCCGGTGAGCCCGATCGCCAGCAAGGCCAGCGGCAGCCACTGTTCCCACGTCTCGTAGTGCTCGAGGAGGAGAAGCTCGGCACCGGTACCGAGCATGCCGACCCCCAGGACCAGAAGCAGCAGACGCCGCATCCGCCCCGTGTCGACCGTCATTCGCCGGTGACGCGACGAGCCGCCTCGATCGCCCGGGCCCGGATCTCCTCGTACTCCTCGATCTCGCCGCCTTCCATCAGCACCCGTCCGTCGCAGATCGTCGTATGGACGCACTGGCCGTTGGCGGCGTACACCGCGTGACTCGCCGGATCGTGCATCGGGGTCAGGGTGACTTCTGTCAGGTCCAGGAGCACGACGTCGGCCAGGGCGCCCACTTCCAGTCGCCCGGCATCCGTCCACCCCATCCCGTCGGCCCCGCCTCGCGTGGCGATGTCGAGGGTCTCAGCCGCCGGCATGCAGGTCGGATCTCCGGCCGCGTGCTTCGCCATGAGGGAAGCGAACTTCATCTCCTCGAACATGTCGAGGTTCGTGTTCGAGGCCGTGCCGTCGGTGGCCAGCGCCACATTGACACCCGCGGCTTTCGCCGCGGGATAGTCGAACCAGCCCCGAACGTCCCGACCCTGCCCGCAGGCCAGCTTCAGGTTGCTGACCGGGTTGTGGACTACGGTGGCGGGATAGGAGGCGAGCATTTCCAGCTCGTCACGGTCGAGCCACACACCGTGGGCCAGCGTCGTCGGGCGATCGAGGATCCCGAACTTCTCCAGGTGGAACGCGGGTCGGACGCCGTAGTCCTCGACGCACTCCTCGACCTCGCGGAGGGTCTCCGAGAGATGGATCTGGATCGCCAGGTCGTGCTGGCTCGCCAGCCGCGCGCACCATTCGAGGTCTTCGGGCGTCACGGTATAGGGCGCGTGCGGCGAGATTGCGAGCCGGATTCGATCGCCGAACTCGCCGGCCTCGTACGAGGCGATCAGTTCCTGCATCTCGCCTTTCAGATCGCCCATGAAGCCGCCGCTGATCAAACCGGCGGAGACGTTCGCCCGCAGGCCGGCGTCCTGGATCGCGCGAATGCCGTTGTCGACCTTCCAGTACATGTCGTTGAGCAGCGTGGTGCCGGTGCGGATCATCTCGGCGCAGGCCAGGCGCGTTCCCCAGTAGACGTCCTCGTCCGTCAGCCGGCTCTCGGCGGGCCAGATCCGCTCCTCGAGCCAGGGGTGGAGCGGCATGTCGTCGCCGTAGCCGCGGAAGAGCGTCATCGCGGCATGGGTATGCGCGTTGACGAGGCCCGGGAGGGCCAGCCGATCGGTTCCGTCGATGGTGCGAGCGGCGGTGGCCGGCGCCTTTCCGCCGACGTGCGTGATCCGGTTGCCCTCGATGCCGAGGTCGCCGCGGGAGCCGTCCACGAAGGTGACGTCGCGTATCAGAAGGTCCATGTCGGGTGTCCTTGGATGAGGTCGGGAATTCAGTGCGCCGGACCGCGCGCGATCCGCACACGGCCAGCCTCGGCGTCCGTCCAGGCGACGAGGAGGTCGCCCGAGCCCGGGTCGATCGCCAGGGTCGGGAAGCCCGAGGCGCGCGCGGCGCTCGCGCCACCGGCCGGGATGGCCGGCGAGCGCCTCCCGGCGGTGTCGACCGTACGCATGCGGATCTCCGCGCCGCCTTCCCGCAGCCCCTCGAGCCAGGCGACGGCGAAGCGTCCGTCGTCCAGGGGCAGGACGGACACCCGGCCGAGGCCACCACCGTCGCCCACGCGCACGGGAGGACCGAATGTCACTCCGGCGTCCGGTGAGATCGAGGCGAGCACGCGCGCCGAATCGCCGGCCGCCGTGAACCATGCGACGAGGACGGTGTCGCCGATCGCCGCCAGGGCTGGCCCGTTCACCGGGCAGGCGTCGATCCGCCAGCCGTCGGCGTGCACGGGCACCGGCTCGGTCCACGTCCCCTCGACACGCCTCACGATCTCGATGTCCCGGATCTCGTCGGTCGAGCGGCCCCGGTACGCGACGACGAGTCCGCCCGGCACCCGGACGGCGCTCGTCTGGCAGCAATCGCAGGTACGCGAATCCAGCACGGTCTCCCCCACCGGCGCCCCGCCGTCCGCTCCGCTCGATCCCGGCGATACCGTCGCGACGCGAAGACTCATCTCTTCCCGCGGTCCCTCCTCGTAGGCGCGGCCGTCGAGCCAGAGCACCGTGACGCCGCCCTCCCCCGGAACGAGCGTCACGAAACCGTGCTCGGTCTCCGTGCGCGTCTCGTGCGGGACCAGTGGCGGCGACCACGTGACGCCACCGTCGCCGGAGAAGGAGAGCATGACCTGGTAGGCGTACGTCCCCGGTCCGTTGTACTGGAGCCAGTGGGCGGCGAGGCTGTCGCCACCCAGCGAGACGACGGAAGGAAAGTCCGCCCAGTTGACGAACAGGTCGTCGCGGGAGACGATTGTGCGGGGCCGATCCCACTCGCCGGCGCGCAGCGCTGCGAAACGGACGCCCCCGACATCGGCCTCCTCGACCTGCCACGAGAGCAGGACCCCCCCTTCGGAGGCATGGAATCGCGGAGTACGCGAGCCCTCGCCGGCGGGACCGTCGGCCTCGGCGAACGGACCGGGCGCGACGGGCCCCGCCTCGTTCACGGCATCGATCGTGCGATCGCACGATCCGATGAGGGCGAGCGCGAGAACGGATCCCGCGACGGCGATGATTCTACGGTGTCGCATGAATCGAAGTTGGACGGGATGCCCCGTGGCGGCAATCCGCTCGAGGCCTGGCCTCTTGCGTTCGCGGGACGAGCAGCGCTTTATCACGTTCGTTCTCATCGGAGAAACAGCGGCGCTTCGCCCCGGCGCCACAACACCTGGAGTATGGATGCGTTTGCGAACGATGTTCACGATCTGCCGGGGCATGGCGCTCGCAGGATCACTCCCCGGCCCGGCTGTCGAACGCCGGGCACCGACCGCTGAGGCGTCGGACGAGGGGGGACCGTGATCGACGCGCGCATCACCAGCCTGGCGGAGACGCTGGTCCACTACTCCTGCGATCTCCAGCCCGACGACCGGATCCTGATCGAGGCGATCGACGTTCCGCACGAATTCACCTGTGAGCTGATCCGCGTCGCCCGAACGGCGGGCGGCCACCCCAACGTCTTCCTCAAGAGCAAGCAGGTGATGCGGCGCCTCCTGATCGACTCCACGGAGAAGCAGCTCGAGGCGATGGCGCGGACCGAAGAGACGATGATGGAGCAGATGGACGCGTACATCGGGGTACGCGGCTCTCCCAACGTCTCGGAATTGAGCGACGTGCCGAACTCGGCGATGAACATGTTCGAGCGACTGATCTGGAAGCGGGTGCATACGGACATCCGGGTGGCGAAGACGCGCTGGGTCGTGCTCCGGTGGCCCACCGCGTCCATGGCGCAGCTGGCGGGGATCTCGACCGAGGCCTTCGAAGACTTCTACTTCGACGTCTGCACGATGGACTACGAGCGGATGTCGAAGGCGATGATTCCGCTACTCGAGCTGGTCGAGGCCACCGATCGTGTGCGCATCGTCAGCCCGGGCACCGACGTGTCCTTCAGCATCGCCGGAATCGACGCGCAACCCTGCGACGGAAAGCGCAACATCCCCGACGGCGAAGTCTACACCGCCCCCGTGCGAGACAGCGTCAACGGAACGATCCAGTACAACACCCCGACCCTCTATCAGGGTCATTCCCATCACGACGTCTTCTTCCGCTTCGAGGACGGGAAGATCGTCGAGGCGCGCAGCAACGACAGCGAGCACCTCGAGCAAGTTCTCGATTCGGACGAAGGGGCACGGTACATCGGCGAGTTCGCGATCGGCTTCAACCCGTACATCCGGGAGCCGATGCGCGACATCCTGTTCGACGAGAAGATCGCCGGGAGCATCCACTTCACGCCGGGCAATGCGTACGACGTCGCGGACAACGGGAACGAGAGCCAGATCCACTGGGACCTGGTGCTGATTCAGCGTCCCGAGTACGGGGGCGGCGAGATCTGGTTCGATGACGTTCTGATCCGGAAGGACGGGCTCTTCGTCCTGCCCGAGCTCGAGGCGCTGAATCCGGAGAACCTGGTGAACGGCGCGTAATGGCCCGGCGGGAAGGCGTCCGTCAGCGACGCCGTATGTCGCGCAGATCCTCGCGGAGCTCGTTCGTGACGTAGTCGGCGGTGAAGTCGGTCAGCTCCGCCAGCGAGCTCTCCAGTTGCTCCACCGTCACGGCGTGCAGCGTGCCCGCGGTCACGATGTCGGCCGGAAGCTCGCTCCCGTGGCGGATCGACGGCGTGAGGCGGTCGTGGCTGTCCACTTCCACGTTCCATACTTCGTGCCCCGATCGCCGGTCGAGCAGTATGGCCTCCACCTTCATGAACACCCGCGCCGGACGGCTGCCGCGCGCGTCGATTCCGTACTGCCGGACGTAGACCTCCAGCAAATAGTCGGCATCGGGCACCCGATTGCCGTCGGTGCCGGGCAGGGGCGTGGCGCCCAGGTAACGGGCGGCGCGTTCGAGCGTCCGGCGCGTCATCCGACCGCGAACGTCGACGAGGTTGGACGCGCTGTCGAGGCGAGCGCGAGCGCGCCTCGCCTCGACCTCCCTTGCCACGCTCGCCCCGGCGTTCACCACTGCCGTGATGGCGTCGTCCCCTTCCAGTTCGTACGACCCCGTCCACAGGTAGGGAGCCGGTGGGGAATAGTCGACCGCCGCGATCGTCGCGCCGGCGAACGAATGGCGCTCGAGCTCGTGACCGCCGCCGCAGGCCACCATCGACGCCAGCAGAAGGAAGGCGGCGAGCCGGCCCACCTGCCGCACGGGCGCCGCGGGCGCGTCCTGCATGATCTCGTGCATCGTTCCTCGTTTCCGACGGGAGTCTCGTCCGTCTCGCGGGTAGAAGGGCGGCTTCCTCGCTGCGGGAAGCCACCTCGCATCCATCAGACGGAGGAGGAAGGGCGCAAGTCACATGCCCGGCGTCACCCCGCGTCAGTCCCGGCGCACGATCGGAAGCGGCACCTCCAGTCCGCCGTACACCTCGCGGCCCGGCGCGGGCTCGTAGTAGCGGTCGGCGAAGGCATTCGGCACGACCGACCCGTTGTACCGTTCGTCCAGCAGATTCTCCACTCCCAGGAACGGCCGCACGCGAGCCCGTCCCACGGCGGTCTCCCAACCGAGCCGCAGGTCGACGAGCCGGTACGACGGGTTCGAGAAGGCGTTCGCGTCATCGACCGGGAAGGCGTCGACCCACTCGAACTCCACCCGGGTCCGCAGATCTCGCGGCAGACGGCCGTCGGCCGTGGCCACGAATCGGTGCCGGGGCACGCCGGGTTCGGCGCGGCCGGAGAAATCGCCGTCGTCGGTCACGAATTCCTCGAGCACGAAGTCCTGGAAGGTCCAGGCCGCCGAGAGCCGGAATCGCGGGTCGAGTTCCCCGCCGAGCTCCACCTCGAGTCCGTCGCGCGATACCCGGCCGGCGTTTCGGAAGAAGACTTCCTCCGTGGCGCCCTGGGTCGGAATCAACGCGTCGTCGACGATCCCCCGATATGCGGAGACCGCGTACGTCAGACTCGACCCCGGAATGCGCCCGCGGACACCTGCCTCGACGCTGCGCATCACTTCCGGGCGAAGCTCCTCGTTGAAGCCGCCGTCGCCGGATGGGTCGTTCGACAGTTCGCTCGTGGTCGGCGTCTCGAACGCCGAGGAGAAATTGGCGTACAGGGCCAGCCACGGGGCCGGGCCGTAGGTGAGACCGGCCATCGGGCTCAGCCGCGTCAGCGTTCGGCTGCCCGAATCGTTCCCGTCCTCCAGCCGACGGTCGGCGACGTCGAAGCCGTACACGTCGTAGCGTGCGGCGAGGGTCATCGTCCACGCGTCCCCGAGCCGCAGGATCGACTGCGCGAACGGCCCCACCCCGAGCACGCGCTCGCGCTGATCGATCTGAACATCGCCCGCTACCGCGCGCTCTCCATCCCGTACGCCCTCGTTGGCGAACTCCACGCGATCGTCGTGCTGAAGTGCCGCGTCCGCGCCGACGGTCCAGCGCAGTCCGTCCTCGCCGTTCATGCGGCCGGTCAGCGCGATCCGGGCCCCCACCGCCCGGCGTGAGAGGTCGATGATCGTGCCCGGGATCGGATTCCGCACGCTGCGGTGGAGCCCCCAGAGCGATGCGCCGAGCTCGGAGGTCCCCCGGGCGTGGCGGAGCGCGATACCCGCCTGGACCTGCGTGTGCGTCTCACCGGCCCCCTGGTCCACGATGAAGTCCCGCACCGTGGTGGGGGCGTCTCGCGCGGTCTCCCGATCGAGAGAGCTCGGATTCTCCGCGAACGGCAGATGGTCGAGGTTGAGCACCGCGCTCAGCTCGGTCTCCGGCGCGATTCCATACCGGCCGACCAGGTTCGCCGTATAGCGCTCCGCCGCCGCGTGGTCGCGGAAACCGTCGATCTCCACGCGGCGCAGGCCCGCCACCCAACCGAGCCGACCGCTCCGTCCCGACGCCCGGGCCCGCGTGTCGAGGAAGCCGTGACTGGCCCCGGCGACGGTCGATTCCAGGGCGAGGGGCGCCGTTCCGGCCGGCCGGGTCCGCACCCGGATCACGCCGCCCGACGCGTTGCCGTAGAGCGCGGAGGCCGGACCGCGGATCAGCTCGACCCGACCGGCCGTGGCCAGGTCGAGGTTTCCCAGGGCGGTCTGCCCGTCGGGCAGGGTCAGGGGGATGCCGTCGAGAATCACCTGGATGCCGCGAACACCGAACTGGGAGCGCGACCCGGTCCCGCGCATCGTGATGCGGTCGCCGAGCGAGAAATTCCGGCGGTTCTGAACGAAGACGCCCGGCACTCCGCCCAGCGCATTCTCCAGCGAAACCCGTCGGTCGGGAACAGCCGTCTCGCCGAGGTCGACGACGGAAAGGGCCAGGGGCAGCTCGTCGGGCCGTACGCTCGTGCGCGAAACCGTGACGTGCAGCGAGTCGAGGCGCGGAGCGCTGTCGGCCGCTGTCTCCTGGGCGGGGGCGGCCGACGCTCGCAGGCCGGCCCCGAGCGCGAGCAGGAGCGCGAGTGCCCGCGCCGGCTGCCCGCGAGTCAGCTCTCTCGTCCGGTCTGCCCGGTTCGGATCGAAGCGTGCCATCGTCCCTCAAACTAGTCGATACTCGGCGGCGCGTTGCGCAGCGAGGCCGGATTCTGCCGGCGAGGGGCCGGTCGGATTACCTTTGGAGGAATCCTCCGGAAGGCGACGCTCGCACACGATCGGAAGGGCCCGTATGCCGCATGCAAACCAGACGTCGCTCACCCTGATCACGGGAGCCAGCGCCGGCATCGGCGCCGCGTGCGCACGGCGTTTCGCGGCCGAGGGGCACGACCTCGCTCTATGGGCGCGCAGGATCGAGCGCCTCGACGACCAGGCGTCGCACCTTACGCTCGAGCACGGCGTCACGGTACATACGGCGGCCGTGGACGTGCGGGACCGCGACGCCGTGGAGCGCGCGGCGGAGTCGCTGATCGAGGCCGCGGGCGTTCCCGACCTGCTGGTCAACAACGCGGGCCTCGCTTCCGGCCTCGACTTCCTGCAGGAGGGCGACCCGGACGACTGGGACCGGATGATCGACACGAACCTCAAGGGGCTTCTCTACGTGAGCCGCGCCTTGCTCCCCGGCATGGTGGCGCGTGACTCGGGCCACGTGATCAACATCGGGAGCGTCGCCGGACACCAGGTCTATCCACGCGGCAACGTGTACAATGCGACGAAGTTCGGCGTCCGGGCGCTGACGAAGGGGATGAACATCGACGTGGCGGGATCCGGGGTGAAAGTGTCGAGCGTCGATCCCGGCTTCGTCGAGACCGAGTTCTCCGTGGTTCGCTTCCATGGCGACGAAGAGCGGGCGGACGAGGTGT
>CAZOEX010000060.1:0-10602 GCA_964578925.1 uncultured Gemmatimonadota bacterium
CGGGGATCAGGCCGAGGTACCAGAAGACGAGGCTGATCGTGAAGTAGGTGCCGATTGCGAACATGTCCCACACGAGCGGCGACCGGAAGTTGGGCCAGAGCAGCCGCGTCGACGGGTAGGGCACCAGGTAGTAGAAGTACCAGACCCGGCCGAGGTGGATGAGGGGGAAGAGGCCCGCCGTCATCACCGCGAAGATCGTCATCGCCTCGGCCGCGCGGTTGATCGTCGTGCGCCACCCGGACCGGACCAGGTAGAGGACCGCCGAGATCAGCGTCCCGCTGTGCGCGATACCGACCCAGAAGACGAAGGTGACGATGTAGACGCCCCAGCTCACGGGGTTGTTGATCCCCGTGACGCCGAGCCCGTCCCGGATCTGGATGGCCCAGGCCACGCCGGCGATCAGGATGAAGATCCCCGTGATGCCCAGCAGCAGCCAGAACCGCCACGAGGGCGCCTCGATCGGCCGCGAGATGTCGCGGTTCGCGTCCGCCAGAGTCGGCGGTCGTGCCGGGGCCTCGTGACCGGTCGCCCCCACGCCTGCCTTCAGCTCAGCCATGGGTCGGCGCCTCCGTTCGGTGGTCCGCGCCTTCGCCGTCGGCGTCGTGGCCACCGCCGTGGTCCCCGCTCTCGGCGATCGGCGCCCACGTGACGGACTTGAGGTAGGTGATCGCCGGTCGCGTGTTCAGTTCCTCGAGCATGCCGTAGCCGCGCGGGCCCTTGGCGATGCGGGAGACCGTACTCTCGGGATCCTTCAGGTTGCCGAAGTGGATCGCCTGCGTCGGGCACGTCTGCATGCAGGCCGTCATGATCTCGCCGTCGGCCACGGGCCGGCCCTCCGCCTTGGCGTCGAGCTTGGCCCGGTTGATCCGCTGCACGCAGAAGGTGCATTTCTCCATCACGCCCTTCTGGCGGACGGTCACGTCCGGGTTCAGCTGGAGGTCCAGCGGATACGGTCGCTCGTAGGTGAACCAGTTGAACCGCCGCACCTTGTACGGGCAGTTGTTCGCGCAGTACCGGGTACCGACGCAGCGGTTGTAGACCTGCGCGTTCAGCCCCTCCGGTGTGTGGTAGGTCGCGTAGACGGGGCAGACGGGTTCGCAGGGCGCGTCGCCGCACTGCTGGCAGAGAACGGGGACGTGGACGGTCTGCTGTTCGCCCTCCTCCGTCTCCTCCTTGTAGCTCATGATCTGCAGCCACGACATCTCGCGGCCCTGGGCGCAGAGGTCCTCCCCCACCGTCGGGATGTTGTTCTCCGCGTAACAGGCCGTGACGCAGGCGCCGCAGCCGTTGCACGCGTTCAGATCGATCGTCATCCCCCAGCGGTACGGGCTGTTCGGGTCCGAGTCCCAGGCCGCTTCGACCAACTCGGTCAGGTCGATCTCGTGGGCCGCCGCCGCGGCGAGCGCCGTATCGACGCTGATCAGCTCGCCGATCTCGCGATCGAGATCGGTCTCGTTGCCCTGCATGACGGGGAGCCGGTCCCGGCGGCCGACCGCCGTGATCTCGACCGCGGCGCCGGCGTATGCCAGGGCGCCGCTGCGCGGATCGGCCGTGCCGTCGAGCAGCTCGACCGGGTTCACGCCGCGTCCGGCGGCGGTGCGGCCGTATTCCGTGTGCCCCTGGCCGAGCGGCAGCGCGACGACGTCGGGCCGAACGCCCTCGTGCACGTAGGCCGGTACCTCGACGGCGCCGGCGGCCGTGCTCACCTCGACCACGTCCCCGGTTTCGACGCCGAGCGGTTCGGCCGTGGCCGGGTGGAGCTCGACCCAGGAGTTCCAGACGGTCTTGGTGATCGGGTCGGGCAGCTCCTGCATCCAGGCGCGGTTGGCGCCGCGCCCGTCGTAGAACTGCGCCGTGGGATAGAGGACGAGCGACAGGCCGTCGTCCGGCTCGGGCATCGTGAAGGCGTGGTTCGCGGCCGCGGCGCTGAGCGGCGGCGCGATCTCGGCGGGGGGCGTAACGCCGGGCCGCTCGACCGTGGCGCCGTCGCTGAGGGCGTCGTGCCACCAGCCCTCGAAGTCCGCGTCCGGCGCGCCACCCGCGTCCCGCCAGGCGGCCTGCAGGTAGGCGCCGTAGCTCTCGACACCCATCTCCCGCCCCGCCGCCGCCGCGACCGCAAGCAGGATGTCCTCGCGCTGGCGCACGTCGAACACGGGGCGCATCACGGGCTGCTGCAGACCGAAGACGCCGGGACGCAGCTCGACGTCGCCCCACGACTCCAGCTCGTGGGCCGATGGAAGGATCCAGCCGGCCGTGGCTGCCGTCTCGTCCAGGTGGCTCGCGAGGGAGATGTGGTTGGCCACGTCGGCCAGCGCGGTGGCGAAGCCCGAGGCGTCGGGCAGGCCGTACACGGGGTTCACGCCCGCCGTCACGACGGTGCGATAATCTCCCGCACGCAGGCGGGCCGCGAGCTCACGAGCCTCGGCGTAGGACGCCCCCGAACCGCGTGCCGGTCCGCCGTCGAAGCGCACGGTCTCCCCGATCGCGCCGCACACGTAGTTCAGAAGTGCGATTGCCAGGTGCACCTCGGTCGCGTACACGCCCTGTCCGGAGACGTCGGGCGGCAAGACGACCGGCGCTCTGGCGGCGGCCAGCTCCTCTCCGAGGGTGACGATCTTCTCGGCCGCGACCCCTGAGGCCTCCGCCACGGCGTCTGCGGTGAAGGGCGCGAGAACGCTTTGCACGCGCGCCGCCTCCCCGCCTCCCCGCCGCTCGGCCACCTCTCGCGCGACCGCGAGGGCGACGGCCGCCTCGGCGCCGCTCCGAGCGGGCAACCAGGCGTCGGCGTTCACGCCCGTCAGCGAGAGCCGCGGGCCGATGAAGGTGAGCTTCACCGGCTCGCCGTCCTCCATCGAGCGGGCATCCGCGTAGCGCCCCGACAGCTCGACGGGCGCGAGCCAGGTGGCCATGAAATCGGCGCCGAAGGAGACGACGTGGTCGGCGGAGGCCAGGTCGTAGGTCGGGATCTCGGCGCGCCCGAACGCGATATCGTGCGCGGCGCGCAGCGCTTCGTGTCCGAGCGGCTCCCAGGCCACCCACTCGACCCCAGTCGCGGCGGCCCAATCGGCATAGAAGGCCGCCGCGGTACCGGTGACCGGCGGCGTGAGGAGCAGCGTACGGCCCGCGCCGACGGCGGCGGCGGCCGATTCGATCGCCGCCTCCCAGGTCGCCTCGTTCCAGTCGCCGCCGACCCTCTCGCGGGGACCGGGCACGCGATCCGGATCGTACAGGTCCTGAAGCGCGGACTGCGCGAGCGCCGAGAGGGCGCCGCGGTTCGGGAAGTCCGGGTTGCCCTCCAGCTTGATGACGCGACCGTCTCGTACCCGGGCATGAACGCCGAGAGGTTCCGGTCCCGCCTGCGCGAGCACGGTCGAGTACGTCACGTTCGTGCCCGGGACGATGTCGTCGGGCGGCACCAGGTACGGAATCAGCTTGTCGCCGACATCCGGCGGCCCGCAGCTGACGGTCGCCGCTCCGGCCCCGGCCACGCCGAGGACCTTCAGAAAGTCGCGACGTGACGTTTCCATGCCGTTCGTCTTCGGTTCGCCGTTGTTCATGCGGTTCGCTTGGCCGGAATCACGAGAGAAATCAGTAATGGCAGGCGGTGCATTCGATCGGTCCCCGGCTGGCGCCGTACTCCATGTCGATCGTGCGGGGATACAGCCCCACCGGCTGGGCTTCCTCCGCCGGCTGCGGCGGGGGAAAGTCACGCGCCAGGAGGCGATCGGTCGCGTAGTCGGTTTCCCGGCCCTCGCCCGTGTGGCATTCGAGGCACCAGCCCATCTTCAGCGAAGAGAATTTGTACACCCGGTCCATCTCCTCGACCGGACCGTGGCATTCCGCGCACGCGAGCTCGTTTCGGATGTGGGCGTCGTGCGGGAACTGCACGAATTCGGGCACCTTGTAGACCTGCTCCCACGGGACGGGCTCACCGCGGTCCCAGTATCCCGTCAGCTCCTGGATCGGCTCGAGCTGCGCGCCGACGACCCGGTGGCAGCCCATGCACAGCTCGACGGGCGGAACCGGGGCCACGGCCGAGGACTGCGCGCCGCCGTGACAGTAGGCGCACTGCATCCCGAGCTCCTGCGTGTGGAAGCGGTGGTTGAACGGGATCGGCTGTACGGGTCCCTCGGTGGCCGTGGCGTGCGCCTCGATCGCCTCCTGCGCGGTCATGCCCGTGGGCGTGTACTCCTCCACGGGCAGAAGCGGCCGCATCGGCGTTTCCTGCTCGACCGACGCCGGCGTCCCCGGCGCGGTCGCCGTCGACGCCTCGGCACCGGCCACGTTCGCCGCGGGCGTCTCCTGGGCGGGCCCGGACGCCGTGTCCAGATTTCCGGCGGCCATCGCGAAGCCCGCCGCACCGGCGACGAGGAGCATGACCGCGAAGAGTTTCCGGGATGGGATCATGAATGTCGGTTTCCGTTCAACGACGAATCGAAGGATGCCGAACAGGTGCGGAACGTACGGCGCGACCTCCCGGCCAGCCGACCGCCGGAAAGACGCGTCAAGGTATCATCATGCTGACCGGACGCAAGACGAAAATCGCGCCCCGTCACTGAAGCCGAAAGACGAGCCGTGGCGAGAAAAGGCGAACCGCGAACGAGCCCGTGAATTCGGTCCGATCGTCCCCGTCGACATTGGCGTAATCGGAGATGATCGACAGGCCGAGGTCCCATTCCGCGACGACACGGAAGGCTCGTGCGCCCGACTTCTCTCCGAGCCCGTCGCTCGTCCAGCGGCCGCCGAGTGCCGGGCGGAACGTCGTCTCGACGATCCCGGAGAGAATGCGCGGCTGGTCGTCCAGCTCGTCGCCGGGTGGGCGTAGCTCGCGAAAGTCGCCCTCGCCCTTCCGCTGCAGGTCGAGGCGGGGGCTGAGCAGGAGACCCGGCGCCGCGAACCAGTCGGCCTCGAGGGTGGCGAGCACGAGGTCGCTCTTGTCCCAGCCCAGCCCGACGCCGTCGATCGAGTACTCTTCCCAGGGAAGCGACGTCCGGTAGGCGAGGCTCTGGACGGCCGTCAGCTGTCCGCCGAGCCGGAGGCCGGGCGCCAGGCGGGTCAGCTCGAGACCCACCGTGCCGCCCATCTGGCAGCACGATCCCTCGCGGTTGGTCGCGTCCGCCAGCAGGCTGCCCGTGAGCACGAGCCCGTCGGTCGCACGCCACCAGGCGTCGATCTGGCCGACCTTGTTGTGAGCGACCTCGCCGTCGTCGACCGCGATCTGCCAGATCCCCACGGGGTTGGCGAGCTCGAAGCGGAACCGGCCGTCCGGTCCCCCGTGGAGGGCGGCCTCCGAGATCGAGAACGCGAGGCGGTCGCTCGGACGGACCTCGAGACGATGCATGGCGAGATGGCGGACGGTGTCCCCGCCGAAGTCGGCCGGCGAGGAGATCGTGCCGACCAGGAAGATGCGGTCCGTACCGAACCGATAGCTTAGCTCGTCCTGGCTGTAGATGTTGTCCGAGCGCAGGAATCCGCCGGTCGCCGCCGGTCCCCAGTCCCGGTCGAGGCGTCCGAAGCCGAGCCGGAAGTAGGGGATCTGCACCTCGACGTAGCCCTCTTCCAGCCGCAGCGAGAGGTCGTCGACGATCGGTCCCTCGCGGGGCGGCGTCACCTGACCGTCGGGAAAGCGCGGATCGAAGCGGTAGACCCCGTCCCGCTGCAGGCGGGCCGCGCCCGCGACGTGGGGCGACGAACCGCGGACGTCGGCCGCGAGGCGCTCGAGGACGCGGTCGTCGCCGAACTCGCCGGAGAAGACCGGCTGCAGGGGATCGGGGTGGGTCTGCGTGACGTACGTGCCTCCGGCTTCGAGACCGAAGCTGAGGCGGAGATCGCGGGCGCTACGACCATCGTTGCGGTTGCGACCCCGATCGCGGGCGTCGTCTCGTCTTTCACGGTCGGGATCGCGACGGGCTCGCCCGCGCCGCTCCCGACCGCGGCGCGACTGCCGGCTGTCGAGGCGCACACCGAACTCCGCGAGAATCCGCGCCCGCTGGTCGGCCTCGGCGGCCGAGAGGCGGTCGGTGTCGAGCCCCCGAACGGCGCGGACGACGTCGCCGATGCGGTAGGGACGCGTGAACGGTGACAGCGTCGTGATGTCCCCGCGAGCGATCCACAGTTCGAGCGCGTCGTAGGCCGGATGGTCGAGCGACAGATATGGCGAGGCGGCGGCGCTCGATCGCCGCGTGTCGTCGGCTGCGCGCGAGGCCTGGCCCACCCCGTCGGACGGCATCGCGAGGAGAAGCAACACGGCCGGGAGGGCGCCGCGGCGGACGAGTTGTCGTAGGAGCTTGGAGCAGATAGTCACGTCGCCTAGACTCGGTCCCGCCGCGACGCATCGCAAGACCGGGGAACAGCAGCCCGCGTCCAGTCCCGGGAGCGGCGGAACGGTGGGACGTGCCCCCGCGTTGATGAACACGTGATCGGCCGTGAGCCTCCGGATCCCTCCCGCCCACGCCGAGGCCGTCGGCGATCGATCCGGGCGCCTCGTCCGGACAGCCTCTATGATGCCGCATGATGCCGCGGTGTCGATCGACTGCAAATCGACAGCAGATTTTACGAAAGCAATGGAGGCCGCTGGATGACCACGACGGATTCTCGTCTCACGACACACCAGGTGCAGGATGCTCTGGGAAAGCGAAGGCTCCAGATCGTCGACGTTCGGCCGATCGACGCGTACAACGGATGGCGGCTACAGAACGAGCCCCGGGGCGGTCACATCCCCGGCGCGCGGACGCTGCCGTTCAAGTGGAGTTCCTATATCGACTGGATCGAGATCGTGCGGTCCAAGGGCATCACGCCTCGCCGGCCCGTGCTCGTCTACGGCTACGAGCAGGAAGCGACCGAATCGGTCGCGGATCTCTTCCGCAGAGCCGGATACGAGGAGGTGTTCGTCTTTCACGACTTCGTGAACGAATGGGCGGCGGCGGAGGGGCCTCCGATCGAGCGGCTTCCTCGTCACCGTCACGTCGTTCCGGCCGAGTGGGTGCGTTCGATCGTCGCAGGAGAGGAATCGGCCGAGACCGCCGATCGCGAGATCACCGATCACGAGGCTGTCGATCACGAGGTCGTCCTCTGTCACGTGCACTACCGGAATCCCGCCGATTATGCGAAGGGCCACATTCCGGGCTCCATCAGCCTCGACACGCTCATCCTCGAGTCGCCGGAGACGTGGAACCGAAGATCTCCGGCGGAGGTTCGGAGCGCCCTGCGGAAGCTCGGGATCACAGCCGGCACCACGGTCGTTCTGTACGGACGCTTTTCCTTCCCCGACAACGCCGACCCGTTTCCGGGCAGCAGCGCCGGACAGCTCGCGGCGTTCCGATGCGCCTTCATCATGCTCTGGGCGGGAGTGGAGGACGTACGGGTGCTGAACGGCGGGATGCAGTCGTGGCTCGATGCCGGATACGAGGTGACCACCGATCCGACTGAAGGATCGCCAGCGGCCGACTTCGGCGCCGAGGTGCCGGGCGCGCCGGAGCTCGCGGTCGATCTCTCGGAGGCCCGTCGCATGCTCGTATCCTCCGAGGCGAACCTCGTCAGCGTCCGGAGCCGGCGGGAGTACATCGGCGAGGTCAGCGGCTACAACTACATCGAGAGGAAGGGGCGGATTCCCGGTTCGGTCTTCGGGAACTGCGGCAGCGACGCGTACCACATGGAAAACTACCGCAATCTCGATCACACGACGCGGGAGTACGGCGAGATCGTCGACGCGTGGCGGGCCGCCGGCATCACGGCGGACGCGCACAACGCCTTCTACTGCGGCACGGGCTGGCGGGGTAGTGAAGCCTTCTTCAACGCGTGGCTCCTCGGGTGGCCCCGAGTGTCCGTGTACGACGGTGGCTGGTTCGAGTGGAGCAGCGACCCCTCGAACCCGATCGAGACGGGGGAGCCATCGGTATCGACGGCTTGAGCCGCGCCGAAGGGCGGGCCGCCCGTCCGTCGATGACCGCGGTCCAGGAGGCGATCGTGGCGGAGATGGCGGAGCTCGACGACATGATGGAGAAGTACGGCTATCTGATCGCCCGGGGTCGGGCTCACGGTGCCGGAGACGCCACGCTCCGACAGGACGATCATGCCGTCCCCGGCTGCCAGTCCCCGGTCTGGATCCGAACTCGACTCCGCGACGGCCGTCTTCTCATCGAGGCGGACAGCGACGCGATGATCACCCGCGGGATCATCGCGCTGCTGCTCCAGGTCCTGAGTGGTCGCACTCCGTCGGAGATCCTCGGGACGGACCTTTTCTTCCTCGAGCGGACCAACCTCGCGTCTCACCTTTCACCGGCCCGGGCCAACGGTCTCGCGACAATCGTCCGGCAGGTGCGGCGGCACGCGGAGGAAGCCGTCGAACATTCGCAGCCGTGACGGCCGTTCGCTATGCGGTTCGCGGTCGGGCTGCCTCGCCCGTCGCCTCGTACTCCTCGATCTCGAGCTCCGGCTGGTCACGAGGCACCGCGAGGCGGAACGCGATGAAGGGAAGCAACGGATTCGGCAGCCAGTACATCCAGCCGGCGTTCTTCACGGGGCTCTCGCCGGGTAGGGTGTTTGTCGCCCTCGTCATCGAAACCGGCGATCGGCCCGCTTTCGTTCCCGGTGAATCAGCCCCGAGGCGCCCGGGGTCCGAGCGGCGCCCGGACGACGTAGGAGACGCCCAGCTCGTCCTGCGCGATTCCGTACAGTTGACCCCCGCGGACGAGCGGTCCCGGGTACATCGGCCGGATCCTCGCGTCCAGGGACAGGCGTCCCAAATAGCGCCCGGAGGGCTCGAACACGTCGATCGACGTGGAGCTGTCGGCGACCTCCGGGACGACCCATAGAAAGCCGTCGGGCCCGACGGAAAAGCCGTTCCACGCCGGATGATCTTCCGGGATCCTGCCGGGATCGATGTCCGCCCCCTGCTCCCGCATCCGGTCGTAGAACTCCTGGTCCAGCGCCGTCTCCCGCTCCTCGGCCGTAACGGGGAGCGGATCGTGGGCCCGCTCGACGATCCGCAGCGTGTCGCCGGACAGGCTTCGCTGGTACAGGCGGTACTCGTCGGTGAGGCCGAACCAGACGGTCGCGTCCGGCGCGACCGTCCAGACCAGCCTGGCGGAGTACGGAATTGTCGCCGCCATGCGGACCCGTCCGTCACGCACGAGCTCGTACGCCGGCGCATCGAAGCTCGGCAGCGGGAAGGTGTCGAGGAGGGTCATCGCCGTGTCGAACTTCGCGAGTCGATCCACGCGGCCGTCCGGAGCAAATTGATGTTGCTCGAGATAGAGGAAGCCCTCGTCGTCGAACCGTCCGCTCCATGCGTAGCCGAACCGGTTGGACTTCCGGGGGAACGAGGTATCGAAGGTGCCGGTCGTGTCGAACACTGAATAGCGGTTGTTGTCACTGTCCTCGATCCAGAGGCGACCCCGTGGTCCCCACTCCATGCCGGTGGGACCCTGGAGCTCTCCGGGCCCCTCGCCGGAGCGGCCTATCGTGCGCAAATACGATCCGTCCGGCTGAAAGACGCGGATCTCTCCGGCCTGGCTGTCGAGTACGTAGATCCGGCCGAGCGGATCGACATCGATGTCGCGGACGTCGCCGAACAGCTCCGGTCCGTCACCCGACGCTGTACCCAGTCGCAGGTCCACGGTCAATTCGCGCCCGGGAACGTCGTCCCTCCACGCGCCCTGCTCACCGTTCCGGACCACGATCGTCCCGGACGGCAGCGTGTCGACTGAGCCCGTCCACCTTGCAACGGAGTCACCGGCGTCGCCGCAGCCAAAAAGGAACACGGGAACGACGAAAAGGAGTCGTCGAAGGAAAGAAGGGAGCTGATCGGGAGATTGAGTCGGGGCGCCCGGATTCGAACCGGGGACCTCTGCGTCCCGAACGCAGCGCTCTGCCGGACTGAGCCACGCCCCGAATTGAGCCCGCTGTCCGCCGGACTCGGTGCGAGAGCGGGTGACCGGATTTGAACCGGCGACCTCAACCTTGGCAAGGTTGCGCTCTGCCAACTGAGCTACACCCGCGGAGCCACCGGTCGGAATTGAACCGACGACCGCTCGATTACGAATCGAGTGCTCTACCGCTGAGCTACGGTGGCGAGGGAAGTGGAGCCGGCGGGATTCGAACCCGCGACCTCATGAGTGCGATTCATGCGCTCTCCCAGCTGAGCTACGGCCCCGGACAACCGCTCCGGACTCTCTCGCCTCTGCTCCTGCTCTCGCTACGGGGCTGACGGGACTCGAACCCGCGACCTCCGGTGTGACAGACCGGCACTCTAACCAGACTGAGCTACAGCCCCTGAAACCGCCCGGGAATCCCGGGTCCAGAGCGGGCGACCGGACTCGAACCGGCGACCTTCTGCATGGCAAGCAGACGCTCTACCAACTGAGCTACGCCCGCGAACACTCTCTACGCCGCGACCTCTGAGCTACGCTCGCGATCATTCGTACGCCGCAAGCCCTGCGGTAGCGAAGCACTCGGAACCAACGGTTCCGAGAACTAAAGCGGCAGCGGCACCCGCGACGTCCCGATACCACCGTCCCGCCTCGCGCGAAGCACTCGGACCCAACGGCTCCGAGAACTGAGCCCTTCCCGCGCCCACGACGTCCTGGCACTGCGGTCCTGCAA
>CAZOEX010000061.1:0-10543 GCA_964578925.1 uncultured Gemmatimonadota bacterium
CCGAGACCGCCCCCTTCTTCCACGACAACAGCCTGCCGAGCCTGCGGGCCGTGGTGGAGTTCTACGACAGCTCCCGGTTCAGCGAGTCGCCCGCCGCCCGAAGGCTCGGCATCGGGTCGCTCGAGCTGACGGAGCCGGAAAAGGCCGCGCTGGTCGCGTTTCTGGAAGAGATCTGACCGGAATCTGGGACGTCGGGAACCGAACTGTTATCATTCGGTTCCCATGGACCGAGATGATCCGGAGGTCAGGCGGAGGTCGGGTGACGAACTCGACGCGCCCGACGAGCACCGGTCACGTGAAGGACTCGACGCGTTCGCTCCGCGGCTCTACCAGGAGCTGCGCAGCATCGCGCACCGACAGCTTACGGGAGAACGTGAGGACCACACCCTCTCGACGACCGCTCTCGTTCACGAGGCCTACCTGAAGCTCGCGAAACTGGACCGCTTCGAGTGGCGGAATCGGGCGCAGTTCTGTGCCGAGGCGGCCCGAGCGATGCGCAGGATCCTGGTCGACTACGCGGTTCGGCGCGGCGCGCAGAAGCGGGGCGGAGATCGCAGGCGTGTCGAGATGCGGGAATCCTACGCGATGACGGACGCCCAGTTCGACCGGCTGCTGGCACTCCACGAAGCGCTGGAGGAGTTCGAGCGAGAGTGGCCACGCCAGGCGCGCGTCGTCGAGTGCCGCTTCTTCGCGGGCATGACGATCCCGGAGATGTCGGAGGCCCTGGAGATCAGCGAGGCCACGGTGTCACGCGACTGGAAGCTGGCGCGTGCCTGGCTCAACCGGGCGCTGGCGTAGGAGAGTCGGGCGCCAGCCGCCGGAGGGCGTCCAGTGCCCGCTCTCGCCATGGTTGCAGCTCCGGGTCGGCGTCCCGCCACCAGCGTGCGAACAGCAGGTAGTGCTCGCGGGCGCCTTCGACGTCCCCCCGCTCTTCGTAGATTCGCCCGAGGTAGAACTGGGCCGGGACGAAGTACGGCCCGGCATACGGATACACGCTTCGGAAGTATCGCTCCGCCTCCGACAGATCTCCCCGGTCCAGCAGCAGCTTCCCGACTTCGTAGCGCATGTAGTGCGCCGGGTACTCCGCAACCGTGCTGAGCGTCGACATGATCCCCATGGCCGCTTCGAACTCGTCCCGCCGCTCCATGTCCCCGCCCTGCAGGCGCGCGAACTCCCGGAGCGCGATCCCGTAGGCCGCTGCGCTGTCCGCGCGGGCCGGATCCTCCGCGCGCCGGGCGGCGGCGATGGCGGCGATGGCGGTCGTCGCGCGTTCGAGATCCTCCTCCCGTCCCTCTTCGAGGGCTAGGGCGCCGAGCCAGAAGTGGTTGACCAGGAAGCCCCGATAGAACGGAGAAGACTCCAGCGGGAGGATCGGCGCCTCACGCAGCACCTCGGCCGCGCGCCGAATTTCGTCCGGGGTCCCCGGATAGCCGGCCAGATGAAACGCGATCTCGTGCCCGGCGACGACCCCACGCAGGTCGGGATCGTCCGTCGCGGCGGCCAGCACGCGTCGCGCGGCCGTCGGCTGGCCGTTCCAGAGGCGCCGCAACGGAAGCTGCCACAACCAGAATCGGGAGAGCCGGTCGGGATTCCCTAGCGTCCGCCGCTCCGCCTCCTCCAGCAGGGGAATGGCCCCCGCGACCCCGGTGTTCGCGCACCTGATCATCCCCCTGCTCATCGTGTCGAGAGCGGCGAGCGCCCGGTCCCGCACGGAATCGCTCCCCCACCTCAGGTCGTGGACGAGTCTAGGCCCGGCGCACGGCGTGCCGTCCGAGTCGATCGCCTCGGAGGCCCGGAGCAGCTCTCGTAGTCGCTCCCGATCGAGCCTCGCGATCGCGTCTTCCAGGAGATGGAGGTAGGGCTCCCAGTAGTGGGGAGCCAGTTCGACGGCGCGCTCCAGCGCGCCGCGGTACGCCGACGCAGGCAGAAACTCGACCCCCTGGGTGTGGAATCGGTTCTCGCCGAGCCGGTACCATCCGTCGGCGTCGTCGGGGTATCGGGCGACGAATTCCTCGAACTCGTCCGTCATCCCGTGTCCCCGGGCGGCGAGGCTCACCAGGATCGAGTCGCGCTCTGGGAGGCGGTCGGCGAACCGGGCGGCCCTCTCGCCGTAGTCCCTGGCGAGACCGTATTCCTCCTCCCACCCATAGGCGCCGGAGAGCCTGTAGAGCGCCCGGGCGAAGGTCGAGTCCAGCTCCACGGCCCGCTGAAAGTGGCTCACCGCATCCTCGTATCTACCTCGCCGATAGCGCTCTTCGCCGGCCAGGTAGGCCTTGAGGGCGGGAAGCGAGGAAGTGGTGACGCGGCCGAGGTTGACCGGCGGCAGCTCCCCGTCGACCGGTACGAGGCTCTGCCGCAGAATCTCGACGGTCAGATCGTCGACGAGCCGGACCAGGCTGTCGGCGGGCCCGTCCACCCGCACCGAGCCCCTGAGCTCGGAGGTTCGCGCGTCGTATACGCGCGCCGTCAGCCGCACGTCGCTCGCCACGTCCGGCCGCAGCGCGGTGCCGACCACGGCATACCGCGCCCCGACCGCTTCGGCGACGGAGAGCGCCCCCGCCGGCGTGAACGCGGCGCCCTCCGGAAGCCGGTCGCTTCCAGCCCTCCAGGCCGTCATCACGGTCATCGGGTCGACTTTCCGCAGGCCGGGGACTCCGTCGAGGTTGAACGAGAGCATGTCCACCATGCCCTCTCCCCAGTCCGTCGAGGCCAGCCCCGTCGTGCGGAACGGCAGCACCGCGACCGCCGGGGCGGCGACGGACGGGCCGCCGAGGACCCCGGGGGCCCGATCGGGCGCGTTGCCTCCGCCCGGTATCCAGTCCGCCCCGAGCGCCCACAGCGCCCCGATCACCACGAGCGCACCGCCCAGGGCGCCGGCCAGTCCGATCGGCCAACGACGGCGTGCCGGCTGGGCCACGATCGCGTCCAGGATGGCCGGTTGCACGGGGCGGGTCCGTCGGACGCCGCCGCCCGGCGACGTTTCGAACGCCCAGGCGAGCACCAGGGCCACGGGGAAGCCGAGCAGGACGAGCCAGACGACCAGGCTCACGGTCCACTCCGGCAGCGGGATCCGCGGGAAGACGGCGTCGGCGACCTCGATGACCGCGAAGCCGATCACGCCGTAGACGGCGGCGACCCGGAAGACGTTCCGTCGCTTCAGCTCCGCCAGGAAGCGTTTCACGGAGGGAGCCGGCCCGGCCGACCAGGCCCCACGACCCTCGGCCAGCACCGTCAGATCCTCGGCCAGGGAGCGAGCGTCCGGGTACCGGTCATCCGGCGACTCCGCGAGAAGCCGCTCCACGATCTCCGCCAGCGCGGGCGGCACGCTCGCCAGCCCGGACCGTACGGCCGACGGGCCGGTCGGTCGCTCCCCGGTCAGCATCTCGTACAGCACGGCGCCGAGAGACCACAGGTCGGAGCGAGCGTCCGCCTCGCCCCCCGTCCGCTGCTCCGGCGACATGTAGCTCGCCGTGCCCGGGGTTTCTCCGGTCCGCGTCAGGTGGACATCGGCCAGCTTCGCTACGCCGAAGTCCAGGATCTTCACCCGACCATCTTCGGTCAGTAGCAGGTTCCCGGGCTTGACATCCCGGTGGACGACGCCCCGTTCGTGCGCCGCCGCGAGCCCCCGTGCCGCCTGCAATGCCACGTCCACCGCCTTTTCGACCGGCAGAGGTGCCTCGGCGAGCCATTGCTTGAGCGACCGCCCCGCGTAGTAGGGCATGATGAGGAAGAGGCGCCCGTCCTCGCTCTCCCCGAGATCGTAAAGCGTACAGACGTTGGTATGGTCGATCGATGAGACGCTGCGGGCTTCGACCACGAAGCGGTCCCGGGCGGCCGGATCCCGACTCAACCACTCGGGGAGGAACTTCAGGGCGACGTCCCGGCCGAGCCGCGTATCCCGCGCCCGGTACACGTCTCCCATGCCGCCCCGACCGATCAGCTCCCGTATCTCGTACTGGTCGATCGACTGGCCGCTGAGTGTTGCCCGTGGATCCCCCGGCGCCGCCAGCGATGCAGGCGCCATCTCCTCGGTCAACCGGTCGAGCGGACCCTCCGTCTCGTCGGCCGCCAGCAGGCTTTCCAATTCGGGCGCCAGATCCGCGTCTGCGCCCGTCAGCGATGCCAGGAACTCCTCCCGCGCCGCTGGAGAGCGCTCGGCGAGCTGGTGAAACAGCTCCTCCAGCCGTTCCCGATCGGCATCCACGTGCGCCTTCCCCGTCCAGGTTTCATCGGTCCGACAGGCTCCACGCGACATCGGACCGACACGTCGAAGATTACTTCATTCCGCCGCCGGATGCAGGAATCGGCGGTTCGTACACGGGCTCGTACATCCGCTCGCGGACGAAGGCGTCCAGGTCCTCGTGGTCCGGCGCCTCGGCCGTCCCCGTCTCCAGTGCCGCACGTCCCACCGCTACCTCGTTCCGGTCGAGCAGCGCCATCAGGAAGATGTAGCGCTCCAGGTCGGACGGTTTCCGGCGGCTGTTCTCCAGGACGCGGGCCACCTGATCGGCGAGCGTCTGCGTGCCGGGTGGCAGGAGCCCGGTCAGCCCGAGTCGTTCCCTCTCCTCTGCCGTGAACGCCGTGCCGCGGTTGAGATGGGGGTCGTTGACGACCTGCCGGCCGCGGGGACGATCGTCGTCGGTCATGCGGAAAACATCGCCAGCCGCAGTTTGAAGGAAAAGCCCGGGCCTTCGTAGATTGGCGCTTTCCTTCAACCGGATGCGTGCCTTTCGGTTCCCTGGACCGGTCCGAGATCGAAGCTGGCTTCCATCGGCACGATTCCCCCATCGTAGCCAGCCTGGCGCGCTGCCTCAGCCGTGGAACGCCCGCCAGAGTAGCGCATCGCAGAGCCGGGCCAGGTCGCCCCGAAGATCCTCGGAGCGCCCCGCCGCCTCCGGGCCGCGGCGGGCCTCTCCCACGTCGACCAGCGTCGCGGAATAGTTCCCGACTTCCCGAATCAGATCGACGAGGGGAGCGAGATCCGCGGGCTCGACCCCCCGGTCCGAGCAAACCGTCTCGCACGCCCTGCTCACCAACAGGTCGCCAGCACTCATCGCCTCCGGATCCGCTGCCGACACGAGTCCAGCATCCGCGAGCTCCTCCGTGAAGTCGGGGTTCGGCTCGTCGCGGCCGTTGCCCGGCGGCTCGACCCTTTCTCGGACCAGCCGTACGGACGCTCCTTCGTCGAACCCCTCTTCGAGGTGCGCGATCACCCGTCGAATCTCCGGGATCGACAGCTGAGCGTCGTCCCGCAGCCTCGTGATCAGACGCAGGCGCTCAAGGTGTTCCTCGCCGTACAGGGCGGCGTTCGGGGCCGTCTTGCGAGCCGGCGGCAGGAGATCTTCGCGCATGTAGTGGTGAATCGTCGTCTTCGGCAACTCGCTACGATCCGCGAGCTCCTTCATTCGCATCGTCATATCAAATAGTGTCGCGTACCACTACATACATTGCAATGATCGGTACCTGGATGCTGACCGTCTCGGCTCGATAACGGTATATGCATAGTGTCGCACGACAGTTCGTATACGCTGAAGGATGCGGCTATTCGAGGGGCGGGGAGGTGGGGATCCGGATCGTCCGTCAGCCCTCGCGGTCGAGCCGCTGGACCTCTCGCAACTGGGCCACGATGCCTTCGGCCATCACGTCGGCCACGTCCGCGAGGGCGCGCTCGAGCGCGGCTTCCAGCTCCGGAACCCCGTGGAGGGACTCGATGTCGTTTTCGAGACGGCCCATGACGGTATCGACGCGCGCGTGCACGTCGGCTCGGATCGCATCCCGAAGCAGGCGCATCGTGGCGTGCTTGCCGCCGTCGGATTTACTCATCGCTCAGATGAACCAGGTATCGATTTCCGTCCTGGCCTCCGCCGCGGCTGACGGTGGCTTCGGCTCTTCCTTCTTCGGCTCGGCAGGCTTGCGGGTGTTGACCGCGAAAACCGCGAGGCCCGCCGTCGCGGCCAACATCAGGATCTGCGTCGCGAGCTTCATGGTCGCTCCTCGGCGAGGGGTTTGCGTCCGTCGGAAGTGGAATGGCGCAAGTTCGATACGCAGAATAGCCACGGGGAACACAACTCGATGGACGGCAGACAGTTACCGGACTTCGGCGGCGGTGGCGTCCGGCGGCCGATGTGGAGGCGATGCTACACTCAGGGTGCGCTCGGCCCCCGCCCTACGAGGACTTCGATCACGGAGTCGGGATCGACCGTGAGCTCCTCGCGAAGGAGAACGGCTCCGCTCTCGCCGCTCTCCGACCGCAACCCGACCCGGACCGCACGCGTCAGGATGTCGACACGCGTCTCCTCGCCCGGCGCGACCGAGTCCAGCAGCACCTCGCCGGCACCGCCGTCGGCGTAGACGATGGCGAGCTCCGCTGCCGCGTTCCGAAGGAGCAGCTTGAGACGGCGGGTCTCGGCTCCGGGCTCGCCCGTCGGCGGAAGCTCGAAGCCTTCGAAGGGATCGCCGGAGATCGCGGTTGCGCTGTCGGGGCTGGCGGCGAAGGCCGCGGTGTCCGGCGCGGCGGCGGTTGAGTCCCCGGCCGCAGCCTCCCCCTCGCGCGCCCCGTCGTCGGGCTGACCGCAGGCGATCGCGAACAGGCAGGCGAGTGCGACCACGCGCCGCACGGAGCTTCTTCGCGGCCGCAAAAGCCCGACGTCGATGTTCATGGTATCAGCACCAGCTTTCCGAATACGCCCCCCTCTTCGAGCCGTTCGTGCGCTTCTCGAATCCGTTCGAGCGGCAGCACGTCGTCGACCACCGACTCGAGCGTACCGTCGGCCACGAGCGACATGACCTCCTCGAACTCCGACCGCGAGGACATCGTCGAACCGATCACGCTGAGCTGCTTCCAGAAGACGTGCGACAGGTGCAGCGTGACTTTCGGCCCCGTCGTCGCGCCGTAGACGACGATGCGGCCGTCGGGTCCGAGCGCGCGGTTCACGGTCGTCCAGAGCGCTTCGCCGACGGAGTCGAGAACGACGTCGACGCCACGCCCCGCAACCGCCGACCGGATCCGCGCGTCGACGTCCTCCGACCGGCGGTCGATCGCCACGTCGGCACCGAGCTCCTCGACGCGCTTCACGTTCTCCGGCCCCGACGTGATCGCCAGGACCCGCGCCCCGAGATGCCGGCCGATCTGTATTCCCGCCGTCGCCACGCCCCCCGAGCCCCCGGTCACGAGGAGCGTCTCATCCTCGCGGAGTCGGCCCCGGGTCGTGAGGGCCCGCCAGGCGGTCTGGAAGGCCAGCGGCGCGGCGGCCGCCTTCTCGAACGGGAGATCGTCCGGGATCCGGAACAGGTTCGTCGCGGGAACGCGCACCAGCTCGGCGTCGGCTCCGGGCACGTGTTCGCCGAGTACGCGAAATTGCCGGCAGAGGGCCTCGTCGCCTGCCTGGCAGAAGTCGCAGATCCCGCAGAACAGGCCGGCGTTGATCGCGACCCGGTCACCGGGATCCCATTCGTCGACGCCGGAACCGACGGACTCGACGACGCCGGCCGCGTCCGCCCCGCCGATGTGCGGCATCTCGAGCTCGAGTCCGGGGATGCCCCGCCGCGTCCACAGATCCAGGTGGTTCAGGCTGACGGCCTTCACCCGCACGACGACGCTGCCCGGTGTCGCTACGGGCTCGGGGGCCTCGCCGACTTCGAGCACTTCAGGTCCGCCATGACGGCGGAAGTAGGCGGCCTTCACGGTGCGGCCCTCACGCGGAAATCACGGAAGCCAGACCGGAAACACCTCGTCGACGGCCGGCGTCTCCGTGATATTCTCTCGGGCACCCGAATTCGCGTCGACGATCACCAGCTCCCAGTCCGCATGTCGATCGGGGCGTCTCGAAATCACGATCCGATCGCCTTCCGGTGACCAGGCCATGCCGCTGACGTCCCCCGGTGCATCCCACATCAGCGTTTCGTCGCTGCCGTCGCGATTCACCACCCATATCCCCGTGTTCGGTGACGCGGCATATGCGGCGATACGATCGCCGGTCGGTGACCAGCGGGCCAGCAACACCAGATGCGTGCCCTCGGGCTCGAGCACTTCCTTCGTGAGCAGGCGCGCCACGTCTCCGCTCGCTGCGTCGACGGCGGAGAGGCCGACGATCCGCCCCCCGCTCCGGCTCTGGCCCGCCTCGTCGATGAAGGCGATACGTCGTCCGTCGGGCGAGGGCTCCGGAAACTGGTAGTTGGACCGGTTGTCGGTCAACCGCCGGGGATTTGCGCCCGTCGCGCCCGCGATCCACACGTCGCGCAGACTATTCGTCCGAGCCTCGAAGACGAGACGCAGACCCTCCGGCGTAGCCATGTAGCGGACCTGGCGCACCGTCTCGAACGAGGGAAGATCGAGGAACTGCCGCTCGCCGCCGTCCGGAGCGCTGGTGTAGAGAGCCTGCTCGAAGATGGGAGGCGGGCGCAGCCACAAGAGCCGATCGCCGTCCACGGTCCACGTCTGGGGCTCGGCGTCGGCGAGCGCCTCCGCCTGGTGCAGCTGACGCCCGCTGTGCAGGAAGGTCCACAGGGTCGTCCCGCGGAGGAGGGCGAAGCGGCTGGCCCCGGGCGCGACGAGGAAGCCCTCAAGCTCTCCGAAGCCCGGAACATCCGCGATTCGGAGTCGATCGGAACCGTCGGGAGCGATGGAACCGGCGCCGATCGTGACGTCCACGTTGGGTACGACCGTCGAGTCGAAGGCGAAGACGATTCGCCCCGCGTGCGGGCCGTCGCCGGCTCGCTCGGGACCGGTCGTGTCTCCGCAGCCGAAGGTGGCGAACGTCGTTACGACGCCGGCGAGGATGGTCGCTGCGCTTCCCCTCATCGTGCTTCTCCCGTGGCCCGAGGCTTCCATGCCGAAAAAACGCCTCCGGCAGGGGGAAGGCAAGTTTCGCCCCGGCCGACTACCCGCATCACGTACATTCGAGCTTGAGAGACGCGATCCCCTTTCGTCGGTCGAGCCGTGGATGCTCTGCATCCATTCGCGGTTGCCCGCCGCGCCGGAACCCGGACCTTTCTACTTGAAACCGGGTCTCAACTAGCATACGTTAGGGAGCCGCATCGGAGGAGGTGCACATGTGCCCCCCGCCTCGGGAAATCGCCCAGAACCATCGTCGCTACGGAGTAGAGAGCCGTATGTCTGAATATTTGCTGGAAATCCGCGGTGTCAGCGCTCGCGTGGAGGACGGGGACACCGACATCCTCACGGGTGTCGACCTCGAGATCCGCGGCGGAGAGCTGCACGCCCTCATGGGTCCGAACGGATCCGGGAAGAGCACGCTCGCCAAGGTGATCGCCGGGCATCCCGGCTACGAGGTCACCGAAGGGGAGATCCTGTTGAACGGCGAGGAGCTCCTGGAAATGGAGCCCGACGAGCGCAGCCGTGCCGGAGTGTTCCTCGCGTTCCAGTATCCGGCGGAGATCCCGGGCGTGTCGATCTCCAACTTTCTGCGCACCGCGGTGAACGCGCGTCGCAGCGAGGAGGAGGGGGACGTCAGCGTCCTCGACTTCCAGCAGGAGTTGACGGAAAAGTTGAAGCTGCTGAAGGTCGATCCGTCGTTCGCCGGCCGCCACGTCAACGACGGCTTCAGCGGCGGCGAGAAGAAGCGCAACGAGATTTTGCAGCTGGCGATGCTCGAGCCGCTGATGGCCGTGCTGGACGAGACGGACAGCGGACTGGACATCGACGCACTGAAGGTCGTGGCCGACGGCGTGAACACGCTCCGCCGCGAGCGCGACGAGATGGGTGTCCTCATGATCACGCACTACAAACGGATCCTCCAGTACCTCGAGCCGGATCACGTTCACGTGATGCTCGGCGGCAAGATCGCCCAGAGCGGCGGACCGGAGCTGGCCGAGCAGCTCGAGGAGATGGGGTACGACTGGCTCGAGGAGACCGAACCACAGCCGGTCGGGTGAGTTCGAATCCAATGTCGGATGAGAAGGGCGCGCGAAAGCGCACAGCCCAAGCGTTACTGAGCAGCACGCCGAAGGAAGGCGCATCAGATGCCGAAGAATGAGACCGTCGCCCAGTTGGGGCTCGACGACTACAAATACGACTTCAAGACCGAGGACAAGCCGGTCTACAAGGCCCAGAAGGGCCTGAGCGAGGAGGTCGTGCGACAGATCTCCCGTCACAAGGACGAGCCGAGGTGGATGCTCGACTTCCGCCTCAAGGCGCTCGACATCTACAACTCCAAGCCGATGCCGGACTGGGGCGGGGACCTGAGCACGCTCAACCTCGACGAGATCTACTTCTACCTGAAGCCGCAGGATCGGATGGAGCGCTCCTGGGACGACGTCCCGGACGACATCAAGGACACCTTCGAGAGGCTCGGGATTCCCGAGGCCGAGCGGAACATCCTGGCCGGCGTCGGGGCGCAGTTCGAGTCCGAGATGGTCTACCACTCGCTCAAGGAGGAGTGGGAAGAGCAGGGAATCATCTTCGAGTCGATCGAGGACGGGCTGAAGAAGTATCCCGAGATCTTCCGGGAGCACTTCTCGACGATCATCCCGCCCGCGGACAACAAGTTCGCGGCGCTCAACTCAGCCGTCTGGTCGGGCGGAT
>CAZOEX010000062.1:0-8468 GCA_964578925.1 uncultured Gemmatimonadota bacterium
CTCGTATGGCGCGCGGAGGAGCTGGCCAGCCGGAGCGACCGGCTCATCGAGCTCGAAATGCCGGACCGGACCGGCGCAGAGGCGCTCCTCGTCCGCGCTGATTCCCTGTTGTCCGAAGCGCAGGCACTGGATCCGTCGTGGACCGAGCCGCTGGTCCAGCGCGGCTGGGTCGCCCACCGTCGGGCCAAGGTCTTCACCGACGTGCCCCAGGAATACGGGCTCGAACGGCTGGCGCTGGCTCGCGAGGGCCTGGAATTCGCGAACCAGGCCATCGAGCTGCGTTCCGAAAGCGCGGAGGCGCTCGAGCTACGGGGTACGATTCGGTACGGACTGGCCAAAGGCGAGCCGTCGAGGAGGGCCCGGGACGCTCTGCTGGCCGCGGCGGAGGAAGACCTGAGGGCCTCGGTAGCGATCGACGGACAACGCGCAACGGCGTGGCGCGTCTTGGGCGACTTACAGAACTACCTGGGCGACTTCGAGGCAGCGAAGGAAGCTTTCAGTCAGGCACTGCAAGCCGATCGATTCCTCGACGACGCGCAGACCCTGACCTCCGATCTGATTGAGCTGAACTCCAACCTGGGGGACTATGACGAAGCGTGGCGATGGACGCTCGAAGGACGACGGCGATGGCCAGAAGACGTCACGTTTCCGTATACCGTCATCATGATCATGGCGTCCGATTCGGCCCGCGCGGACGCCGACCGGGCGTGGGCATACTGGGATACGGTCCAACAGACGTGGCCCGGCGACCGAGCGGAAGACTACCTGCCTGTCGGGTACGCCGACATCGCGTCGGTCCTGGCCCTGGCCGGACTGGAGGACAGCGCCCGGGCCGTCCTCGAACGAGGCATCGCGGCGAGCCCGGACTCTGCGTTCCCGGCCTACAACGTCGCTCACGCGTACCTCGTTCTGGGCGAGACCGCGGAAGCCCTCCAATGGCTCGAAGTAGACCTCCGGGCCGAGCCTGGAGCGAGGGCGAGGAGGGCTTCCGAACCCTGGTTCGAACCGCTGCACGGCCACCCGGAATTCGAGGCGCTGGTGGGGGAGACCGACGAGGCCGTGGGGGATTAGACGCAGCAGCGCGAAGATACCCACGGGGTGAGAATCCCACCCCCTCTCGCCCTCCCAGCGGAGGGGGTGGGATTCGAACCCACAAGCCCTTGCGGGCGCCGGTTTTCAAGACCGGTGCATTCGCCGTTCTGCCACCCCTCCGGCGGCGTTCAACTTACCCCGGTACGGGGCCGATCGCGCCACCCCAACGCTGGCCAGGGTGCCCAGGCTCCGGCATTTTAAGGACCTGGACCGTTCATGACACGCATTTCGAGCCCGCTGTGGAGCGGGCTTTTCATTGACACACGGGAGTTTTTCGATGCGCAAGCTCACCATGGCCCTGGGCGCCGCCGCCGTCGCGCTGGCGACACCGGCCGCCATCTCCGCGCAGGACCTTTCCGCGGTCTGTGCCCACATGCAGGAGGCCGAGGCCGGCGACTGGGCCGAATACGGGACCGAATCGCCGCAGGGCTCGGGTATTCTACGCTTCGCTGTGCTCCCCGAGGGAGCCGTGGCGGATGTAGCGGGCCAGTGGCTCGAGATGTCCGGTTCGTTCAACGGGCAGTCGAGCGTCGTCCAGGTGCTGGTCGACAACTATCCGCACACACCCGACGACGTCTCCGCGGTGGTCATGAAGCGAGGGGACCAGCCCGCGCAGCAGCTCCCCGAGTCGATGGTCGCGCAGGTCAGCAACCAGATCGCGACGCCCGTGAGCAGCATCGCCGCCGTCTGCTCGGAGTCCGAAGTCGTCGGGAGCGAGGGCATCGATGTTCCCGCCGGATCCTTTCAGACGGTTCACATCCGTCCACCGTCCGGCAACGCACAGGCCGACAGCCTCGACACCCGGGTCTGGCTGTCGACCGACGCGACGTTCGGTCTGGTCAAGACGGAGAGCACGCTCGGCTCGATCACCTTGACCGACATGGGGAGCGGCGCCACCTCGTCCATCACCGAGACGCCGACCGAGATGCAGCCACCCGCCCCGGGAGGAAACGGAACGCCCTGAAGAACGCCCGGTCCCGCCCGTTCGGAAGCGTGCGAAACCCGCGTCGCCGGACGGGCGTACGGACCAGGGACGCTGAAAAGTATCCCTCGGGGGGATGAAACGGATGCGGAAGATACTGCTCGTGGTGGGACTCGAGGTCGCGCGACGGGTTCTGCTCAAGGTGCTGCGCCTCTAGCGCAACCGCCCGGCGGCGGAACCGAAATCCTAGACGATCTCGATCTCCGTCTCGACGTTGAGGTCCATGCGGAGCGAGTGGAATACGCTGCAGTACTTCTCCAGCGACAGATCGACGGCTCGCTCCGCCTTCGCGCGATCGACGTCACCCTCGATGCGGAACGTCATGTAGAGTCGTTTCACGTAGCGCGGAGCCTCTTCGCGCCGGTCGGCGGAGATCTCGACCGTCATCCCCGTCAGCCCCTGGCGGCCCTTCTTCAGGATGTCGACCACGTCGGCGGCAGCGCACGAACCGACTGATTGGAGCAGCAGGTTCACCGGCGAGACACCCATGGCGCCGTCGCCGTCGATGGTCACGGTGGTCCCGCCGGCCCGACCCTCGAAGCGCAGTCCTTCGATCCACTGGAGGCTGTTCTCGTTGGCCACTTGCTCGCTTCGCCCTGTTCAGTTCTCGGTTTCGCCCCGCCGGATCACGCCGGGGGCCCCGGAAGATAGGGGCACGGGGCCGACCCTCTCAAGCGGATCCAACCGTCCGCCGCGTGGTAGGATCGTTCGGCCGCGGATTCGGAATCCGTAGACCTACGAACCGGTGAATCACTTTCGACGAATAGAGTTGAGCCATGCGTTTTCCCATGATCGGAATCGGCGGGCGGGCCGACGCGATTCCCGCCCTCCTCGCGGCGGCGCTGCTTTCTCTCGCGCCGGACGCGCCCGCACAGGACCTGGACGCGGCCTGCGAGGCGATCGCCGGGTCTTCGGTGGGGGCCTGGACGGAGCACGCCATCGAGAGTCCCAACGGGGCGTTCGACGTGACCTTCGCGCTCGTCGAGAGTCGCGGCGCCACCTGGTACGAGATCCGATCTCAGACGTCAGTGGGCCGCTCGATCCTCCAGCTCAAGGTGCCCGGATTCCCCTTCAAGCCGAGCGAGATCGAGGAGGTCGTCACGAAGACCGGCGCGAGCCCGGCCGTCCGGCTCCCCGACGGCATGGTGCGCCAGTACGCGTCTGCCGAGCAATCCGGTCCGCTCGGCGACATCCGCGCTCATTGCCGGACGGCCCAGGTCGTGGGCATGGAGGAGATCACCGTTCCCGCGGGCACGTTCGTCACGACCCATCTTCGGTTCCCTGCCACCGGCGGCGACGTGTGGGTCAGCAACGCCGTGCCCTTCGGCATCGTCCGCGGTCAGCTGCCGAACCAGGGAAACCTCGAACTGCGCGCCCATGGCAGGGATGCGACTGCGTCGATCACCGAGACACCGATTTCGATGGGCGGGACCGGAGGGGCGAGCACGGACTCCGGCCCGTAGGTTGGGACCGAGCCCGCTCCGCTCGGAGCGGGCCGCACGTTCCACGAGCTGGAGAAATAGCTTGATCAACCGCCGTCGCTTCATCGGCGCCGTCGGGCTACCCGCCGTCGCCGCCGCATCCGGTGTCCCCCTCGCTCCCCGCCTCGCTCGAGCCAACTCCGTCCCCCGGGCTCCATCCGGCGTCTCGCCGCGCACGCTGGCCGCCGACGAGGACTTCTGGTCCGAAGTCGCCCGGGCGTTCACGGTCGACCGCTCACTCGTCAATCTGAACAATGGCGGCGTCAGCCCCTCGCCGGCCTACGTACAGGAGGCGATGAAACGGCACCTCGACTATTCGAACGAGGCTCCCGCCTACACGATGTGGCGGATCCTAGAGCCACAGCGGGAAGCCGTTCGCCAGCGCCTGGCCGCCGAGTGGGACGTCGACCCCGAAGAGATCGCCCTGACGAGGAACGCATCCGAGGGGCTGCAGATCTGTCAGTTCGGAATCGATCTCCAGGCCGGGGACGAGGTGCTTACGACGACACAGGACTATCCGCGGATGCTCACGACGTTCGAGCAGCGGGAGCGCCGGGAAGGCATCGTCCTGAAGCAGATCCGGATCCCGGTGCCCGCCGAGGAGCCCGCCGAGGTCGTGCGACGCTTCGAGGAGGCCATCACTCCGCGCACCAGGCTCATCCTGGTCTGCCACATGATCAACCTCACCGGGCAGATCCTGCCGGTGCGGGACGTCGCCGCGCTGGGGCGCGAGCGCGGCATCCCCGTGATCGTCGACGGCGCGCACGCCCTGGCGCACTTCGACTTCACATTGGGCGAACTCGGGGTGGACTACTACGCCACGAGTCTTCACAAGTGGCTCTTCGCGCCCCATGGGACCGGCCTGCTCTACGTGCGCCGCGACCGCATCGCCGATCTCTGGCCGCTACAGGCGGCGCCCGAGGTCATGGACGACGACATCCGGAAGTTCGAGGAGATCGGCACGCACCCGGCGGCCAACTACCTGGCCATCGCCGAGGCGCTGACCTTTCACCAGGGAATCGGCGGGGCCCGGAAGGAAGCCCGGCTCGTGCACCTGCGCGACCGGTGGGCGAAGCGGCTCCTGGAGCACGATCGCGTGAGCCTCCATACGAGCCTCGAGCCCGGCCTGGCCTGCGGCATCGCGAACGTGGCCGTCGACGGCCTCGAGCCGGGCGAGCTGGCGAGCTGGCTCTGGAGCGAGCACCGGATCATCGTCACGGCGATCGGGCACGAGGAGTGCCCCGGCCTGCGGATCTCTCCCAGCGTGTACACGACGCACGAAGAGCTCGACCGCTTCTGCGACGCGGTCGAATACGCCATGCGGCACGGCATCTCCGCTTGAGCCGACTTTCCCGCTGGCTGGCGGTGCGGCCCGGCGAGGTCCGCCTCGTCGGGCTGTCCTTCGGCGGCGCCTTTCTCGTCATGTCGTTCCTCGTCCTGGCCCGCGCCCTGCGCGAGGCGGCGTATCTGGACCTGTTCGACGCCAGCACCCTGCCCTACGTCATGGGCGGCGTCGTCGTCCTCGGATTCGTGGCCGCCGCGGCGTTCAGCCGGCTGCTCGAGCGGGTCAATCCGCGACGCGCGATGCGGACGCTGGCCCTCCTCCTGGCGGTCGCCGTGGCAGCCATCTGGCCCTTCCTGCTCGATTCCGCGGTCGCCGTCGTCGTCTTCTACCTGGTCACGGCCGTCGGCACCGTCCTGTTGACGTCGGCGTTCTGGCTGGTCGTATCGGAGATGCTGGTCGTGCGCGAGGCCAAGCGGCTGTTCGGCCTCATCAGCGCGGGCGGAACGCTCGGCGTATTGATCACCGGCCTCGCGGTCGGATGGATCGTTCGCTACGTGGAGCCCTCCCTGCTCGTCCCGGCCCTGGTCTTTCTCCTGCTCGGAGCCACCGCGCTCAACGAGTTCGTCCCGCCGGACCGCATGTCGATCGATCCGTCCGGGCGGAGCGCGAACTGGACCGAGAGCGTTCGGCTCGTGACCGGCTCGCCGCACGTCTGGACGCTGACGCTGGTGGTGCTTCTCGTCGCGGCGGTGGGCACGATCGTCGACTTTCAGTTCAAGGAGGCGGCGCAGGAGGCGCTCGGGAACGAGCGGGCGCTCGCCGCCTTCTTCGGGGCCTTCTACGGCTGGACGGGGGGGCTCGCGCTCGTCGTGCAGGTTTTTCTCGCCACCAGGATCATGTCCCGGTGGGGCATCGCCTGGTCGATCGCCCTGCTGCCGCTTCTCGTCCTGCTCCTCTCGGCAGGGATGTTCGTCGTGCCGGGCCTGCTCCTGGCCACCGGTCTTCGCGGCGTCGACACGACGCTGAAGAAGTCGCTCTTCCGGTCCGTGGTCGAGTTCCTCTGGGTGCCGGTCCGCACCGACGTCCGGCGCCGCACCAAGACCTTCGTCGATACCATGGCCGAGAACGCGGGAGACGGGCTCGGCGCGCTGATCGTCCTGCTGCTCGTGACGCTAGGAGGCGTCCCGTCGCGCTACCTGTCGCCCATCGTCGTGCTCCTCTGCATCGCACTCTTCTTTCTCGCTCGTCGCATGGGCGAGGAGTACTTCGGGACGCTGCGCGGGCGGCTCTCGGAGGGCGCGACGGGCGACACCCTCGCGGCGACCCGATCCCTGCGGGACGTGGAGCCCCGCACGCTGAGCCGGCTCGACGTCACCCGCCTGCTGGCTACCATGGATGCGGGCGAGGCCGGACGAGGCGGGACGACCGGTGGTCCCGCCGCTGCGGCTGAAGAGACGGACGCCGCGGGCCCCGGGGGCAGGGAGGACCGCCCCTTCCCTCCCGACGCCAGAGTCTGGACGATGCTGCCCGCCCTGGACGACGACGAGTTGCGTCGGCGGCTGTCACGGATAGATCGATTCGATCCCGAAGACGCGCCGAAGCTCGCCCTGCTGCTCGCCCGCGACGGCCTGCGGGACCTCGCCGCCCGACGGCTGGCCGACCTCGGCGAGTCCGCCGGGCCGAAGCTGGCCGAGATCCTGGCCGACGAGACCGCCGACTTCGTCGTTCGCCGGCGGGTTGCCCAGGTGCTGGCCTTCATCCCCGGAGACGCGGCACGGGAGGGGCTCCTGGCGGGCCTCACGGCAAAGCGCTTCGAGATCCGCTACCGCTCGGCTCGGGCGCTCGCGCAGCGTCGCAAGGGCGGGGAGGAGCCGACCGATGCCGTCGACGAAGCGGTCTGGGCGGCCATCCGACGGGAGCTCTCGCGCGGCCGGGCCGTCTGGGAGCTGGCACATCTGCTCGATCCCAGGGAGCACGACGAGCTGGCCGGTGGCCGGGCCGTCGAGCGCGGCGAGCTGAGTCTCGAGCATGTATTCCGACTGCTCGCCCTGGTCCTGGATCGGAAGGCCATTCACACGGCATGGCGCGGCATCGTCGGGGACGATCCCGAGGTGGGCAGCCTCGCCCTCGAATACCTGGAGCAGGTACTTCCCGAAGACGTACGCGAGAAGCTCTGGCCGTTCATCGGTGACCTGACGGAGGAGCAGTCTCGCGACGCGATCCGGCCGCTGGACGAAGTCATCGACGATTTGCTCGAGACCGGCGCCACCCTGTTTCGAGAAGACGACAGGGCGCGTCTGCAGAACTACCTGAGGCCGCGGGACGGCGGCGCCGCGAACGAAAGGAACGCCGCGAACGAAGGGAACGCCGAACGAGACTGACGGAACGCCGGACCGTCCGGACGGGCCCGTGGCTTCAGCCGGTGTCGGACCTCACCAGTGTCGCACCTCACCAGTGTCAGCCGTCCAGCATCGGCACGCGAATCCCTTCGGCCCTGGCCACCTCGATCGCCCGCTCGTATCCGGCGTCCGCGTGCCGCGCGACGCCGAGGCCGGGATCGCTGGTCAGCACCCGCTCGAGCCGCCGAGCCGCCGCGTCGGTTCCATCGGCCACGATCACCTGGCCCGCGTGCTGGGAATAGCCGATCCCGACTCCCCCGCCATGGTGGAAGGACACCCAGGTCGCGCCGCCCGCGGTGTTGACCAGCGCGTTCAGCAACGGCCAATCCGAGACCGCGTCGGTGCCGTCCAGCATGCCCTCGGTCTCTCGATTCGGGCTGGCGACGGATCCGCAATCGAGGTGGTCCCGCCCGATGACGATAGGTGCCGAGACGGTGCCGTCGGCCACGAGCTCGTTGAATCTCAAACCGGCGCGGACGCGGGCGCCGTAGCCGAGCCAGCAGATGCGCGACGGGAGTCCCTGGAATTCGACCCGCTCCCGGGCCATCTCGAGCCAGCGCCGCAGGTGGTCGTCCTCCGGAAACAGCTCCATGACGGTCCGATCCGTCGCGTAGATGTCCTCCGGATCGCCGGAGAGCGCCACCCAGCGAAACGGACCCTTTCCCTCGCAGAAGAGCGGCCGGATGTAGGCCGGCACGAAGCCGGGATAGCCGAACGCCCGCTCGACGCCGGCGTCGAAGGCGCGTTGCCGGAGGTTGTTCCCGTAATCGAACACCTCCGCGCCCGCGTCCATGAATCCGAGCATCGCCCGGACGTGACGCGCCATCGAGGCCATCGCCCGTTCGGCGTAGCCGTCCGGGTCCTCGGCCCGGAGCCGCTCCGCCGCGTCGACGTCGTAGCCCTCCGGCACGTAGCTGTGCACGTCGTGCGCGGAGGTCTGGTCGGTCACGACGTCCGGCGAGAAGCCGCGGTCGAGCAGCGCCGGAAGCACGGTGGCGGCGTTGCCGATCAGACCGACCGAGAGCGCCCGCCCCTTCTCGCGTGCCGTCTCGCACATGGCCACGGCCTCGTCCAGGTCGCCGGTGAGCTCGTCGACGTAGCGATGCCGCAACCGGCGTTCGGCACGCGCGGGATTAACCTCGGCCACGAGCGCGACGCCGCCGTTCATCGTCACGGCCAGGGGCTGGGCTCCTCCCATACCCCCCAGTCCGGCGGTAAGGGTGAGGGTT
>CAZOEX010000062.1:8478-10436 GCA_964578925.1 uncultured Gemmatimonadota bacterium
ATGCCGCCGAGGCCCGCGGTGAGCACGATGCGCCCCGTCAACCCGTCGCTCCACCCTCGCTGCGCGGCGAGCGCCCCGAGCGTCTCGTACGTGCCCTGGAGGATCCCCTGCGTCCCGATGTAGATCCAGCTTCCGGCCGTCATCTGCCCGAACATGATCAGGCCGCGATCGGCGAGCTCGTCGAAGTGCTCCTGCGTGGCCCAGTGCGGCACGAGATTAGAGTTCGCGATGAGGACGCGGGGCGCGTCCGGATGCGTCCGGAAGACGGCGACGGGTTTCCCGCTCTGAACGAGAAGCGTCTCGTCGTCTTCGAGATCGCGGAGACAGTCCACGATGGCGTCGAAGGCCGCCCAGCTTCGGGCGGCCTGTCCGCGGCCACCGTACACGATCAGGCGGTCCGGATCCTCCGCCACCTCCGGATCGAGGTTGTTCATCAGCATCCGCAGAGCCGCTTCCTGCAACCATCCCTTGCAGCTCAGCTCCGTTCCGCGCGGCGCCCGCACCGTGCGGCGGCGTCCTTCGCTCATCGGTTTTCCTCGCTCGAGTCGATCGCGCCCGTCTGTTCGATGCCGGTTGCAGGTCGATCATCGACGCGCGGGAGCGGCCTCGCAATCCTGCTGGAGCTGTTGCACCGAGAGCGGACGTGTCTCAGCGTACCACGCTCCCTCGCTTCACGACCTGCCGCACCGGCGGGTGGCCGATCCGGTAGACGAGATCGTCGAGGCTCGGGACGTCGATCACGACGAGATCGGCGAGCTCCCCCGGCTTCAGCGCACCGCGGTCCGCGCGGCCCACGGCCCGGGCGCCTCCCACCGTCGCCGCCCAGAGGGCTTCCTCCGGCGTCAGGGCGCTCACCCGGCAGGCGAACTGCATGGCGAGCGGCATCGAGACGGCCCATCCTCCGGGGCACAGGTCCGTCGCGAGTCCGATCGGCAACCCCGCCCTCACCCAAGGGCGACCGTCGACGGGCTGTGGATGGGCGACGGCGAAGTCGATCAGCGGCATGAGCACCCCCACGGCGCCGGCTTCGGCCAGCGCCTCGAGATCCGCGTCCGTCGTCTGGTTCAGATGGTCCGCGGAGACGACCCCCAGTTCCGCCCCCAGCCGGGCGGCTCCCAACCTGGCGTACTGATCGGCGTGGATCTTCGGCGCGAGACCGGCTTTCCTGCCCGCCTCCAGCACGCGGCGCGATTGCTCGACGTCGAAGTATCCCTCGTCACAGAACACGTCGTTGAACTCGGCTCCCAGCGCGGCCGCCGCCGGAATGACCTCCTCGACGATCGCGTCGACCCACGCCGCCTCGCTCACGACTTCGGGGGGAAAGGCGTGCGCCGCCATCAACGTCGAGACGAGATCGATCGGATGGCCCTCCTCCAGGTTGCGGTTCAAGCGCAGCATCCGGAGCTCCTGCTCGGCGGTCAGCCCGTAGCCCGTCTTGCTCTCGGCCGTGGTCGTGCCCTGGGCGAGCATCGCATCCAGCCGGGACATGGACGCCGAGAGCAGCTCCTCGTCGGACGCGGCGCGGGTCATCCCGACCGAGGCGTCGATCCCCGTCGGCCCCTCGAGAGCCTCGATGTCGGACGGGTTTCCGGTGAGGCGCGCCAGGTATTCCCGCGACCTCGAGCCGCCGAACAGGAGGTGGGTGTGGCAGTCCACGAACCCCGGAGACACGAGGCCACCTGCGGCGTCGACGGTCTCGGCTCCGGAGACGTCCACCCCGCGTTCGACGTCGAATCGGGAGCCGGCCCCGAGGATCCGCTGCCCGGCCACGGCGACGGCTCCGTCTCGTACGCGGCGCACGGCGCCCGGGCGCATCGGGTCCGGCAGTACCAGCTCGCCGATCTCCGTCACGAGGACCTCGGCGGCCGGACGCCCCGCGTCCGCGGTACCCGACGCGCCGTCACTCACGGCAGCAGCGCGGTCTCCACGACCTGCGCGGTCTCGAAGTCGTGCGTCTG
>CAZOEX010000063.1:0-10374 GCA_964578925.1 uncultured Gemmatimonadota bacterium
TCCTCCACCGTCACCGGACCGTCGGAGGCGTCGAGGTCGCGGAGCTGCGTCAGGTCGTACACCTGCACGCCGTGCTGACCGGCCCCGTCCGCCACGACATACGCGTGGTTCTGGTACACCTTGACATCACGCCAGGTGTTCGGGTTCGACCCCTCGGTCATCGGCAGGTTGGCCACGACGACCGGGTTCTCCGGATCGGTCACGTCCACGAAAGACGTACCGTCCATGCGGCCGACCAGGGCCCACTCGCGGCCCGTCTCGGGGTCGGTCCAGCCCCAGACGTCGTTGAGGTTCACGCCGCGGCTGCCGCCCAGGCTCTCCACCGGAACGAACGAGACGAGGTCGACGCCGCCGCACTCGAAGTCGGCGGCCTGGCCGTCGGAGCATCGAACCTCGCCGCCCACGACGGCGTCCATCGCGTTGGGGCTCGTGTACAGCTCGGTGGACGTCCGCCAGCCGCCGTCCGCACCGCGCTCGAAGACGTAGACGGAGCCGAGGCCGAAGTCGGAGTTCGGCGCGGCCACGGCCGCCAGACCGTCCTCGACGTCGAACCGCATCCCGAAGACGTCGCTCGACTGCAGGTCGTCGGCCGCCAGCTTCTTCGCGGCCGACCAGCCGCCGTCCGCACCGCGCACGAAGCGATAGATCGCTCCGGAGAATCTGTCGACCCCCATGGCGCCGACCCAGAGCTCGCCGTCGACGGCCCGCAGGTGCATTCCGAAGCGGGTCTGCTGGACGGCGTCGAAGGGCTGCAGCGCGTAGGACTCGTCCCACTCGCCGGACTCCTCGTCCTGCTCGAAGACCCAGACCGAGCCGACGAAGCGGTTCGCCCGCTCCGTGCCGACGAACGCCGTGCCGTCGTGCAGCAGGAGGCTGGAGCCGAAGCGGTCACCGTCCTCGACGGCGCGCGTCTCCAGCATGGCCTCCTCGGTCCAGCCCGAGCCACCGGCCCGGAAGAGGTAGGCCGCGCCCGCCTGGTCCTCGGCCCACGGAGCACCGATCAGCGCCAGGTCACCGACCACGGTCAGCTCCCTGCCGAAGCGCGCTGTGCCGACCGGTGCGTCTTCCGGCGCGAGCCGGCCCGAGGGCGCGAAGGCTCCGTCGGCACCGCGCCGGTACGCGTAGACCGCGCCGGTCGTGTCGTCGGCCGCCCATGCTCCGATCAGCAGATGGTCTCCCGAGAGCGCGACGGACCCGCCGAAGCCGGCGGCCGCGGTGTCGGGCGCGGTGAGGCTCTGCGAGAAGGTCCAGGCCTCGCCGTCCCGTACGAAGACGTGCACGGTGTTCTCTCCGTCTTCGACCGACGAGGCCGTGACGAGAATGTCGCCCTCCACGGCCAGGGTGCGGCCGAAGCGGTCGCCGTTCTCGGCGTCCGGCGACTCCAGGCGAGCCGTGTTCGTCCACTCGCCCTCACTGGTGCGCTCGTACGCGTAGACGTAGCCCGGCGTCGCCCGGTTCGCCGCCTCACCGACGATGACGCGTCCCTCGGACACGGCGACGGCGCTGCCGAAGCTCTGTCGGACGGCGGGCGCCCCATCGGCGGCCCGCATGCTCTGTCCGTGAGCCGGTCCCACGGCCGCAATCACCAGGAACACACCCCCGATGGCGGATACGATTCTCTGCTTCACGCAATTCCTCCCGGTAGAACAGCATCGATCTCGATCACAGTTGGCGGATTCGCCTCTTCCCGCCGGTCATCCGTACGTACACACGGCGCCCGCGTTTCGTTGAACTCCGACCCTCGTGGGCGGGAGCAGGGAATCCGCTACACATACGGGCCCCGGCGGATCCGGGACGCATGCTCGGCGAGACGCCTGGCGGGATGAAACTCCGGGGGATCGAACGCTCGATTCCACCGCCGCGGCCACCACTTCCCGAACACCGAGCGATCCACCGAGAACAGTAGTGAAGGGATGCCCGCCTGGGCAAGAGAAAAGAAGGGACGCCCGCCCCGCCTGTCGGTCCCGGCGGCGGGCGAATCTCGGCCCGGCGGCTCAGTCCTCCAGCGCGGGGATGCGCAGAACCTGGCCGGGGTAGATCTTGTCCGGGTCCTTCAGCATCGGCTTGTTCGCTTCGAAGATCTGCGGATACTTCATCGCGTCGCCGTAGTGCTCCTTCGCGATCTTCGACAGCGAGTCGCCCTTCTGCACCGTGTAGAACGTCGCCTCGGGCTCCGACTCCTCGACCGTCATCCGGTCGTCCACTTGCGCCACGCCCTCGGTGTTGCCGACGGCGAGAACGACCCGCTCGCGGGTCGCCTGGTCGGCCGCAGCCCCGGAGACGGTCGCCACGCCGTCGTCGTAGTCGACGCGCAGGTTCTCCACCGCGAGGCCGAGCTGCATGACGTGCCGCATGAGGGCGTTCCCCTTCATGCGCTCGTCGAGCGCTTCCTTCTGCGCGTCCTTCTCCTCGTCCTTCCCCGTCAGCTTTTCGCCGACGTCCTTGATGAAATCGAAGATTCCCATGACTCCACTCCCGTTTGATGATTCGGCTTCGAGCTTCTGGTGCTGCGGAGCGCGATCCGGACGGGCGTCCGGCGGCAGCGCGAGGGTCCAAGGTAGACGCGATGGTTGACGCTCGCGACCCACCCCGTTATCTATCTGCGGATGATCGAGCAGACGCTGCATTCCGACGCGCACCGCACTTCCACCGGCTGGTGGTGGCCCGGCGACGTGCGTACGGAGGTGGCGCCCGCCTGATCCCAGGCTGACGACGGCGAGAGACGACCCCACTTCCGGACGACGGAAGCGGGGTTTTTTTCGATCCCCTCCCTTCCGCGTCCGGACGATCTGAAAGGCGCGGAACACGTGCACCCTGCGTTCGACATCGCAGCGGACCTGGACACACCGGTGTCCGCCTATCTGAAGCTGGCCCCATTCGGCCCGCGTTTCCTCCTCGAGAGTGTCGAGGGAGGCGAACGCCTCGGACGGCATTCGTTCATCGGCTTCGGAGATGGTCTCGACGTCCGCCTCGAGCGAGGCGTCCTCAGGATCGGGAAGGAGCCACGGACCCTCTCCTCCGGACGCGAAGCGCTTCTCGACGGCCTCCGCTCGGCCCTGGCCGCCGGCCCCGACCCGGAACCCGCCGATACCGGACTTCCGTTCACGGGAGGCCTCGTCGGCGTCGCGGGCTATGACCTGGTGCGCAGATTCGAGCGGCTTCCCCGGCCGTCGGGCTACGAGGCGACGGGTCCCGAGGGGGCGTGGTTCGCTCCTCGCTCGGTCCTCGCCTTCGACCACCTGACGCGTCGCGCCGCGCTCCTGCACGCCGGGCCGGCCGACGAGCGGGCCGCCCTCCGGAGCGAAGTCGTGCGCGCGCTTCGCGGTCCGCTTCCCGATCGCTCACGCTCCGAAGGTCCGGGGGCCGGCTCCGCGGAGCCCGAGGCCAGCCTCGAGCGAGCCGAGTTCTGCGAGCGCGTCGAGCGCGTCAAGTCGCACATCGAAGCGGGAGACGTCTTCCAGCTCGTCCTCTCGATGCAGTTCCGCCGCGCGACCGATCAGGATCCGTTCGAGACGTACCGGGCACTCCGCCTGCTCAACCCGTCCCCCTACATGTACTTCTTCGAGTTCGACGGCACCTGCGTCGTCGGGTCGTCTCCCGAGGCGCTCGTGCGTCTCGAGGGCCGTCGGGCCGCGCTGCGACCGATCGCCGGAACGCGGCCCCGGGGCGAAACCCCGGAGGAGGACGCGGAGCTCGAGGCCGAGCTGCTGGCCGACCCGAAAGAAAACGCGGAGCACGTCATGCTCGTGGACCTGGCGCGCAACGACCTGGGGCGGGTCGCCGTGCCGGGCTCCGTGGAGGTGCGGCCGTACCGCGCCATCGAACGCTACAGCCACGTCATGCACATGGTGAGCGGCACCGAAGGCGTGCTCGCCCCCGACAACGACGCGTTCGACCTCTTCGCCGCTGCGTTCCCGGCAGGCACGGTGGTCGGCGCCCCGAAGATCCGGGCGATGGAGATCATCGACGAGCTCGAGCCCTCGCCGCGGGGCCTCTATTCCGGAACGGTCGGTTACTTCGGCACACGGGGCGCGATGGACCAGGCGATCACGATCCGGACGCTCGTCTTTCGGGACGGCGCCTGCAGATGGCAGGCGGGCGCGGGCATCGTCGCCGACAGCGATCCGGCACGCGAATTCGACGAGATCCACGCGAAGAGCGCGGTGCTGGAATCCGCGTTCGAGCTGGCCGAGGAGGGCCTGTGAAGCACGTACTCGTCATCGACAACTACGATTCCTTCACCTACAACCTGGTGCAGGCGCTCGCGGGGCACGGGGCGGACGTCACGGTCCGGCGCAACGACGTCCTCACGGTCGCCGAGGCGCTGCGCCTCGAACCGACCCACATCGTGATCTCGCCCGGCCCCGGCCGACCGGAGGACGCCGGCATCTCGGTGGAGCTGATCGCCGCCGCGGGATCGATCCCCGTTCTCGGCGTATGCCTCGGCCACCAGGCGTTGGCGGCCGCGTTCGGCGCCCGCGTGGGCCGGGCCGATGCGCTGATGCACGGCAAATCGTCCCGCGTCTATCATGACGGCCGCGGTGTCTACGAGGGGCTGCCGAATCCCCTCGAGGCGGGACGCTACCACTCGCTCGCGGTCGGCGAGGCCGAGCTTCCCGACGAACTCTTCATCAGCTCCTACACGTCGGACGGGGAGATCATGGGGCTGCGACACCGGGAGCGTTCCCTGGAGGGCGTCCAGTTTCACCCGGAGAGCATCCTGACGCCCGAGGGCGATCGACTCCTGCGCAACTTCTTAGAGCTGGGCGCCCGCCGGGAGGTGGCGGCATGACGCATCTCGAGCTTCTGTTGGACGGCCGGAGCCTGGACGAAGCGCAGGCGGAGGAGGTGCTCCGAGCTCTAGCGGGCGGTGAATCGGAGACGGCCGTGGCCGGCGCCCTCCTCGCGGCCCTCCGGTTGAAGGGGGAATCCGCCGACGAGATTCGCGGTTTCGCGCGCGGGATGCGGGAGCTGGCCGTGCGCCCGCCGGTCCCGGAGAGGTTGCTCCATAGGGCGGTCGACGTCGTCGGTACGGGCGGCGACGGCTCGGGCAGCTACAACCTGTCGACCGGCTCGGCTCTCCTGGCAGCGGCCGCCGGCGTCCCTGTCATCAAGCACGGCAACCGCTCGATCACGAGTCGCTCGGGCAGCGCCGACGTGCTCGCCGACCTCGGACTTCCCGTGCCTCTCGAACCGGGCGACGCCGTCCGTTGCCTCGAGGAGACCGGCTTCACCTTCCTCTTCGCGCCCCGTTACCATCCGGCGATGAAGCACGTCGCGCCCGTGCGGCGGGCCCTCGGCGTGCGCACGGTGTTCAACGTGCTCGGCCCGCTCACGAACCCCGCGGCGCCACCCTATCACGTGATCGGTGCCTGGTCCGAAGACGTTGCCGAGCTGCTGGCCGAGGTGATGGCCGGCCTGCCCATCGAGCGCGTCTTCGTGCTGCACGGGGAGCCGGGCTGGGACGAGGCGACCCCCTGCGGACCCTTCACGCTATTCGACGTGCGGCCCGGACGGGTTACGCGGGAGCGGCGGGACCCCGCAGCGCTGGGCCTTCCCCGCCGCGCGCCGGAGGAGCTGCTCGGCGGAAGCGCGGCGGAGAACGCCCGTGCGTTGCGGGCCGCCCTCGACGGAGAACCGGGGGCACACCGGGACACCCTCGCGCTGGGCGCCGCCCTCGCGCTCGAGGTCTCCGGAGCGGCGACCGACGCCGACGAGGCGCTGCGGCGCGCCCGTGCGACGATCGACAGTGGCGAGGCGAGGGTGCTTCTAGACCGCATCGCCGCCTTCGGTGTCCCCCGGCCCGTCGACGGCGACCGTGGCTGACTTTCTCGCCGGCATGGCGATCGCCTCGCGCCGCCGGGCAGAGGCCGCCGCGCGGCGGATCCCGGACTCGGAACTCCGCGCCCGGATCGCCGACCTTCCGCCGCCGCCGCCGTTGACGCCGTCTGCCGAGGGCTTCGACGTGATCGCGGAAGTGAAGCGCCGCGCCCCGGGCGAGGGCGCGGTGTCCAGGGGTCCCGAAACGGCCGCCGACCCGGGCCTTCCCGCCCGGCTCGCGGGCGCGTACGCCGGCGGCGGAGCCGTCGCCGTCTCGGTCCTCACCGAGCCCCTCGCCTTCGACGGGAGCCTCGACGACCTGGCCGTCGTTGCGCGCACGCTGGCTGAAGAGCCGCACCCGATTCCCGCCATGCGGAAGGATTTTCTCGTCGATCCGTACCAGCTCCTCGAGGCTCGCGCCGCGGGAGCGGGCGGCGTGCTGCTCATCGTCGATCTGCTGACGGAACGGACGGCGAGCGGTGTCGACGGCCGGGACGCCGCCGGCGCTGCCGCTCTCCTCGATGCCGCGGCCGCGACCGGGCTCTGGGTGCTCGTGGAGGCCTTCTCCGACGAGCGCCTGCAGGGGGCCGTGGCGCTGGTGGAGCGGGCCGTCGCGCGCGGCGTCGAGGCGCTCCTGGGCGTGAACGTACGGGACCTCCGCACCCTGGCCGTCGACGACGACCGACTCGCCCGGGTGGCGCACCGCCTTCCGCCGGAACGGCCGGCCGTGGCGGAAAGCGGCATGCGGAGCCCGGCCGACGTGGCGGACGCCGCCCGCCTCGGGTACGGCTTCGCCCTGGTCGGACGCGCTCTGAGCCGTGCGCCGGCGCCGGAAACGCTGCTGGCGGACATGATTCGCGCCGGACGCGCCGCGCGGCGCCAGGCGATGACGTCATGACGCCTCCCGCCCGTCAGGCGACGCCTCCCGCAGCCGAAGCACGGCGCCGTTCGCTCTTCGTGAAGATCTGCGGGATTTGCGACCGCCGGGGAGCGTATGCGGTCGCCCGTTCCGGGGCCGACGCCGCGGGGTTCGTCTTCGCCGCCTCGCCGCGAAGGCTGACGCCCGAGGAGGCGTGCCGGATCGCGGCCGATCTGCCGGACGACGTGGAGCGGGTAGCGGTCTTCCGGCTTGCCGATCCCGATACGGTCCGCAGGGTGCTCGACCGGTTCCCGGCCGACCGGATCCAGGTGGAACCGGACGCGGAACTGCTCGCAGCCTTCGGGTCCCGCCTGCTGCCCGTCCTGCACGACGACCGGTCGCTCGCCGCACAGGCCGCGGCGCTACCGGGGAGCGTGCCGGTCATCCTGGAGGCCGCGGGCCGTGGGGGACGGGGAATCCGCCCGGACTGGGCGCGCGCCGCCCGCCTCGCCCGGAAGCGGCCGGTCGTGCTGGCGGGCGGCCTCGATGCGGCCAACGTCGCCCGGGCCGTCCGGCGTGTGCGCCCCTGGGGCGTGGACGTGAGCAGCGGCGTCGAGTCGGCGCCCGGACGGAAGTCGCCCGACCGCATCGAGGCGTTCGTGGCGGCGGCGAGAGAGAGCCTTCTGACCCTGGAGGAGAGCTGAATGGAAGCGCCGTCGAAGAGGGACACCGCGGTCGGGATGGCCGAAGAAGAGATCGAGGTTCCGCCGTTGGAGGATCTGCTGGCCGGCCGACTACCGGACGACCGCGGCCGTTTCGGTCCCTTCGGGGGACGATACGTGCCCGAGACCCTCGTCGGAGCGATGGAGCGCCTGGAGGCGGCCGCCCGCGGCGTGCTCGAGGAGGCGCCCTTTCGAGAGCGCCTCGATGCCGAACTATCGGACTGGGTCGGCCGGCCGACACCCCTGAGCCCCGCGCGCGGCCTGGGGGAGCGATGGGGCGCCGAGGTCTGGTTGAAGCGGGAGGACCTCACGCATACGGGCGCTCACAAGATCAACAACGCAATCGGACAGGCCCTGCTGGCCCTCGAGATGGGCGCCTCGAGGATCGTGGCAGAGACCGGGGCGGGCCAGCACGGCGTCGCCACGGCCGCCGCCTGCGCCCGGGTCGGGCTTCCGTGCACCGTCTACATGGGCGCGATGGACGCCGAACGACAGGCGCCGAACGTGCTGCGGATGCGGCGGCTCGGCGCCGAGGTCCGCGAAGTGGAGACCGGTGACCGGAGGCTGCGCGCCGCGATCGACGAGGCCCTCAGGGACTGGGTGTCCGACCCGGAGGGCACTTACTACCTGCTCGGCTCCGCGGTCGGGCCGCATCCCTATCCCTGGCTGGTGCGGCGCTTCCAGAGCGTCATCGGGCGGGAGGCGCGTGAGCAGTTCCGCGAACGCGCCGGAGGGCTGCCGGACATCGCGGTCGCCTGCGTCGGGGGCGGCAGCAACGCGATCGGGCTCTTCCATCCCTTCCTCGGCGATCCCCGGGTCGAGCTCGTCGGCGTCGAGGCCGGGGGCGACGGCGAGGGACCGGGCCGACACGCGGCGACCCTGGCTCGCGGCCGCGCCGGCGTCCTGCACGGCAGCCATTCGCTCCTGCTCCAGGACGAGCACGGGCAGGTGGGCGAGACGCACTCCGTTTCGGCCGGCCTCGATTACCCCGGCGTCGGACCCGAGCACGCGTACCTGGCCGCGATCGGACGCGCGAGCTACACGACGGCGTCGGACGCGGAGGCCCTCGAAGCGCTGGACGCGTGCTGCGCGGCCGAAGGCATTCTGCCCGCGCTGGAGTCGGCGCACGCCCTGGCCGGAGCGCGGCGGCTGGCCCGGGAACGTCCCGGCTGCCGCATCCTCGTCGGCCTCTCGGGACGCGGCGACAAGGACATGCCGGCGCTGATGGAGAGGGAGAACCGATGAACCGAACGGCGGGGGGAGTGGGCGGCGCGACGCGAGGGGCGTCTTACATCGAGAGCCGCATCCGGGCCGCGACGGTGGACGGACGCCCCGCGCTCGCCGGTTTTCTCACGGCCGGATATCCATCGCGAGAGGAGTTCGGCGATGTGGCGCGGGGGGTCGCGGGAGCGGTCGACGTCCTCGAACTGGGCGTTCCCTTCTCCGATCCCATGGCCGACGGGGTGACGATCCAGGAGGCGAGCCGGGCCGCGCTCGCCGGCGGCGTCACGCTCGACTGGATTCTCGAGCTCGTGGCGGGCCTGGAGCTCGAGACCCCGGTCGTGCTGATGAGCTATCTGAACCCGCTCCTGACGCGCTCGCACGCCAGGCTGGCCGCCGAGGCCGCGGCGGCGGGCGTCGACGGATTCATCGTGCCGGACCTTCCGCTCGAGGAGTCCGAACCGCTGCGCCACGCCCTGCGCGGCGAGGACCTCGCCCTGATCCAGCTCGTCACGCCCCTGACGCCGCCCCCGAGACGGCGCCGGCTGGCCGAAGCGAGCCGCGGCTTCCTGTACGCCGTGACCCGAACGGGCACGACCGGGGCCGGCGCAACCGAGTCGAACGAGGCCGGCGGCCACCCGGAGGGATCCGCCGGCCCCGCCATCGTCGCTTATCTCGCGTCGTTACGGGAGGTCTCGGATCTTCCGGTGCTGGCCGGCTTCGGAATCCGCTCGGCCGCCCGGGTTCGCGAGCTGGCGCCCCACGTCGACGGCCTCATCGTGGGCAGCGCGCTGATCGAACGGCTGGCGGCGGACGAAGATCCGGTCGAGTTTCTACGAGAGCTGCGCGGGGCGCCGCGGGTGACCGCCGCCTCGCACGACATCAACGAGGACATGCCATGATCGCCGTCATAGACCCCGACTGCACGCTGCGCGCCAAAGCCGAGGTCGTCCGCTTCGTCGAGGGCAGCGGCCTGCGCGCACAGGTCAGCGAGACCGGGAGCGAGAGCCTGCTGGCCGTGATCGGCGATGCCCCGCCCGGGTTCGCCGACGAGCTCGAAGGCCTGGACGCGGTCGTCGAAGTGCGACGGGACAGTCCGCCGTACGCGCTGGTGTCGCGTGATCATCGCCCCGAGACGAGTCGAGTCCGCGTCCGCGACGTCCATCTCGGCGGCACGAACTTCGTGGTCATCGCGGGTCCCTGCGCCGTGGAGGATCGGCCGACCCTCCTGGCAGCCGCGCGCGCGGTGTCGGATGCCGGCGCGTCGATGCTGCGAGGCGGCGCTTTCAAGCCGCGGACCTCGCCGTACAGCTTCCAGGGACTCGGCCGCGAGGGGCTCGAGCTGCTCGCCGAGGCCCGGCGGGCGACCGGCCTGCCGGTGGTCACCGAGGTCGTCGCTCCCGAGGACGTCGAGCTGGTGACCGAGCACGCGGACATGCTGCAGATCGGGGCTCGCAACATGCAGAACTACCGCCTGCTCTCCGCCGTGGGCGAGCAGGCCCATCCCGTTCTGCTGAAACGCGGGATGATGGCGACGATCGAGGAGCTGCTGCTCGCCGCCGAGTACGTGCTCTCGGCCGGCAACCCGCGGGTCGTCCTGTGCGAACGGGGGATCCGAACCTTCGAGCGCGCCACGCGCAACACCCTCGACGTCTGCGCCGTGCCCCTGCTCAAGGCGGAGACGCACCTCCCGGTGATCGTGGATCCCAGCCATGCGGCCGGTCGGCGCGACCTGGTTCCCGCGCTGGCCCG
>CAZOEX010000064.1:0-9902 GCA_964578925.1 uncultured Gemmatimonadota bacterium
ACGAAGGGCACGCCGTCGCTCGCGTTGTCGAGCCGCAGACCGTGCCAGTGCACGGAGGTGGGCCAGGGGATGCGGTTCTCGAACTCCACGGTGATCTCCGCTCGCCGATCGACGTCGAGCAGCGGTCCCGGAATCTGGCCGTTGAATCCGTACATGACGAACTCGCGATCCATGATACGGTGCCGGACGGGCGTCGCGACCAGCGAGAGCGTATCACCGTCGGCCAGGCGGAGTACCCGGCGGGCGCGGGACCGTGGCAGCTCACCGGCGGTGATGCCGGGAAGCCATGCGTCGGCGTCGGGACGCAAGCGCATCATCGCCGGCAGCATCGTGATCCCCTCCGGCATCGGGACGCTGGTCCACGCAACCTGCTCGGCGGAAGGCGTCGTCCGCGTCGGGCGGCCGCCATCTCCGTCGCCCACCGGGGCGGCCCCGAGGGCGAATTCGAGGAAGTCGGCCGGTCGAAGCCGCAGGCTCGGTGACTGTCCGCGCAGGACGATCGGACCCCGGGGTCCTTCGGCGTCGGCCCCACGGCCCCCGGGCTCCGCCGCGACGAGCAGGAGGAACTGGTTCATGTCGATCTCGGCGATGACGCCCCCCTGCTCGTCGAGCGTCCCGAGCCGCCGCAGCGGAACCATCGCCGGTCCGGCGATCCAGACGGCGTAGCGGGTGAACTCGCCCAGCGAGTCCGGGGGTGGAAGATCCTCCGTCCGTACGATCGCCTCGTATCGCAGCCGACCGTCCGCCGTCGGGGCGACGGTGAACGGACCGGACAGGTGGCGCAGCTCCACCATGCCCGACGCCCCGGGGAAGCTTGGAACGGGCGTCAACGCCATGCAGAACTGGTCCCGGCCGGTCTCGCCGCGGAACACGCCCCCGGCGACAGGCGTCTCCCCCTCCGCGCAGAGCGACGTCTCGTCCGGACCGATCCGTCCGGTCGAGACGGCGGCCGTCAGAACGACCAGGCCGGCCAGTGTCGCCGAAAGGTACACGAGAGCGGCGGGAAATCCGGGGGAATGGGAAATTCCGTCCCCGGGAGCCGGGGGTCGACCTGGACTCTTCATGCCCCTATTCTCCGCCCGTTTTGCCGGCGCGGCAAGCACTCCCGGCAGGCTACCACGAGTCGCTGGCACGGGCCTTCGGTACGGCACTTGCTATAATTGGACCGCTGTACCCCGCCCCGAGCGGGGAAAACCACAAGCGAACGAAGGAGAGTACCAATGAGGAAGATTCTTGTCATGGCGGCCGCGCTGTTCGCCTTCGCGTTCACCGGCGCGCAGGAGGCCATGGCGCAGCAGAACATGGTCGGCGTCAAGGGCGGCTTTCTGTCGTCCGAGCTGAGCGGTGACATCGAGGACGACCTCGCGCGCCGTTCGGCTCTCGGTGTCGGCGCCTTTCTGCAGGTCATGGTCGCCCCGAGCGTTTCGATTCAGCCGGAAGCCCTCCTTCTGATGAAGGGTGCGGACGAGGACGCTGGAGACGGCACGGTCGAAGTCGACTACCTGCAGGTGCCGGTACTCGTGCAGTACCATATTCCGGCGGTCGGCGTCTCACCCAGGATCTTCGCGGGCCCGTCGCTGGCGTTCGAAATGGGATGCGACATCAGTCAGGATGGGGCCTCCCAGTCGTGTGAGGACGAGGGATTCGACACCAAGAGCGCGGACTTCGGACTCGTATTCGGGGCGGGCGTCGATATACCGGCCGGCGGCGTGGTCGTGACCCTCGACGGTCGCTACGACCTGGGCGTGACGAACGTCGCCGACGTACCCGAGGGCGTCGAAGGATTCGAGGTGAAGAACCGCTCCCTCCAGTTCTTCGCGGGCGTCGGATTCCCCTTCGGTCCGTGAACCACGACTCGGCGCGTCCGTGAAGACGGACGCAGGCTGAGAGGATCGCTCGACCCGGAAGAGAGCCCGCCGGCCCCGGTCGGTGGGCTCTCTTCTTTGCATCCGAGGTAGAAGACGGACGGAGATGTTGGGAACGTCGGCCGCGCCGGCTACAATGATCGGAGTGCGAGAACGAGAGCAGTCCCTTCCCGGGCGGAGAGATCCGTGAACGAGTCCTCCGGCCGCGATCGCCGCGACTTCGACGCGACGTTTCGCAGCCTGTACGACGAGATGCATCGAATCGCGTCGCGCCAGTTCCGGCGGGAGCGTGAGGGTCATACCCTCCAGCCCACGGCGGTGGTCAACGAGGCGTACTTGAAGCTGGTCGGCCAGGCCGATCTTCCGGACGGCCGTCCCTCGGACATCCTCGGCATCGCCGCCCACGCGATGCGCCAGGTGTTGATCGATCATGCCCGGCGCCACCAGGCCGAGAAGCGGGGTGGGGATCTCCGCCGGACGACGCTCGGGGATCCCGGCTTCGACGTGAACCTGGACGACCTCATCGCGGTCGACGCGGCGCTCGACCGCCTCGATCGCATCGACCGCCGGCTCCGGCAGGTCGTCGAATATCGCTTCTTCGGTGGCCTGACCGTCGAGGAGACCGCCGACGCGCTGGGCGTCACTCCGCGGACGGTCCACCGCGACTGGGCGAAGGCCCGGGCCTGGCTGCATTCGCAGCTCGGCGCAGACGGAAACGGCCGGGAGACGTCGACGTGAGCGCCACGGACGACCAGCGACGGCTGCTCGAGCTGTTCGACCGACTGCTCGACGTTCCGACGGACGAGCGCGACGACTGGATCGCGCGGCGGACGGCGGACGACCCCGAGCTCGAACGCGGACTGCGCGCCCTGCTCGCGGGCCACGAGGAGGAGGCGGGTCCGCTCGACCATGCCCCGGCTCCTGTCGCCGGCGGACCCATCGAGGCCGAGGATGTACGCGGCCGCCTGACGGAAGCGCTCGACGGGCGGTACGAGCTCGAGGGAGAGCTCGGTCGCGGCGGCATGGCGATCGTATTTCGAGCCCGCGAGCTGAAGCACGACCGCCCCGTGGTCCTCAAGGCCCTTCGCCCCGAGCTGCGGGCCTTCCTGGGTGAGGATCGGTTCCAGCGCGAGGTGCGCATCGCCTCGCAGATGTCTCATCCGAACATCATCGGGCTCCTCGACTCGGGTACCGCGGCCGGCCTTCCCTTCTTCGTCATGCCGTTCGTCGAAGGCGAAACGCTGCGCGCACGGCTGGACCGCGAGGGACCGCTCCCCCGGGAAAGTGCGCGATCCATCCTGCTCGGCATCGCAACGGGCCTCGCCCACGCGCATCGACTCGGAATCGTGCATCGCGACCTCAAGCCCGAGAATGTTCTCTGCGCGGGTGATCACGCCTACATCATGGACTTCGGAATCGCCCGGCCCGCTGAGGGCATCGATCGGGACGACCTCACGAGGCCGGGGCTGGCGCTCGGTACTCCGCGGTACATGTCCCCGGAGCAGCAGGCCGGGGAACCGGTCGACCACCGAACGGACCTGTACGCCTGGGGACTCCTGGCCCGAGAGCTCACCGGCGGAGAGATTCCCCCGGCCTGGGTTTCCACCGTGAGCGCCTGCCTGGGCAACGATCCCGCGTCTCGTCCCCGGGACGCCGACGTGCTGGTACGCGCCCTCTCCGACCGGAAATCGGGACTGACCGGCCCGGGCTCCACCGTGGAGCGCGCGTGGCCCTGGGCCGCGGCCGGACTGGCGCTGGCCCTGCTTGCCGTCGGCGCCGTCGTTCGAGCCGGACCGGATCCCGCGGCGAGCGCTGCCGACGCGGACGGTGAGGAGGTCGCGACAGCCGCCGAGCTCGCCACCCCCTTCGCCGTCGCGCCCTTCCTGAACCGCACCGACGATCCCGCGATCGACATGCTGGGCCGGCTGGCGGCAGACTGGATCGTGCAGGGACTTCAACAGGCCGATGTCGGGCCGGTCGTTCCATGGTCCACGACGCGCGTCGTGGCGGCCGACGTGTCCACCGACGAGGCCGACGAGGCCGACGGGGCGGAACTGGCGAACGACCTCGGCGTCCGGCTCGGGGCCGGCACCGTGATCAGCGGTTCGATCTACGAGGTCGGCGACAGGCTCAGCTTCGCTGCCGTGGTCACGGATCCCAGGGCGCGCCGGATCATCAGCGCGCCGGCCCCCATCAGCGCGTCGCGCGATTCCACCGAAGCCGCGATTCGCGAGCTCCGCGACCGGATCCTCGGAAGCCTGGCGATTCGAGAAGATCCGCTGCTTACACGGCTCCCGGGCGTGAGCGGCAACCCGCCCCTCCTGGAAGCGTACCGGGCCTACGAGCGGGGCCTCGAGCTCTTCGACGCGCAGGACTACGGCGCGGCACGGCGCGAGTACGAGCGGGCCTTCGCCATCGACACGACGTTCCTGGCCGCGAGCCTGTCGATGATCTCGGCACTGTGGAACCAGGCGAAGCTCGAAGAGGTGGATTCGGTCCTCGCATTCCTCGAAGTACGGCGCGACCGCCTGGCAGAGTACCAGGATCTGAGGCGCCGCTCGTTCGTCGCTCAGCGTGAAGGCGACGGGGAACGGGCGTATCGCCTCGAGTTGCGCCGGGCGGAACTCGGACCGACGCCCCGCGGGTCCTACAGCGCGGCGCGACTGGCCAACCAGCTGAACCGACCCGAGGACGCGGTCCGCTTGCTCGTCGACCTCGATCCGAACGGACCGGGCCTGCGGGGCTGGGCCCAGTACTGGACCCAACTCGCCCACGGGTATCACGACCTCGGCCGATACGAGGACGAGTTCGAGGTGGCGCAAGAGATGTGGGCGCGCTTTCCCGAGCGCCGCGTGGCCACCGTCCTGGCCGCCAGGGCTCTCGCGGCCGCCGGACGGACGGTGGAACTCGACTCCCTGGTCGACGCCGTGCGGCTCCTCCCTACCGACACCTACTGGTCGCTCGGCGCCGCGCTCGTCGTGGCCGGGGAGGAGGCTCGAGCTCACCGGGGGGCGGAGGAAGAGGCGAGAGAGCTGTTGGGCCAGGCCGTCGAGTGGCTTCAGGGGCAGCTCGAGCAGAATCCCGGCCACCGGGTTCATCGCTACTGGTTGGCCAGCGCGTACTACGATCTCGAGGACTTCCGGACCTCCCGTCGCTTGTTCGATCGGCTGGTGCTCGATTTTCCGGATCGGAACGAGTACCGGGTCGGCGCACTCGTCTCCCGTGCCCATCTCGAAGGCTCCGACGCGCTGCGCCCGGAGCTGGAGGAGCTGCCGCGCGTCACGGGCGGGGACTATGCCGCTTTGGCGCGCATCGAAGCTGCCGGCGGGAACCGGGAGCGGGCGCTGTCACTCCTCGGCGAAGCGCTTCGGCGGGGCGTGAACAGCCGGACCTGGCTCCATGCCCTCTCCCTTCCGGATCTCGGTCGCTTCGCGGACGACCCGCGCTACGTCCGGGCCCTCCGGGACGTCCACGCGCCGACATCCAGCCGCTGATCCCGCCAGACGGGCCGATAGGCAGTCACGGCGGCTTGCAAAATGTACCCCCCCGCTCTCACGCATCCACCTCTCTCACGATCCCGATGTACATGACTTAACTAGTGTCCGCGTATGCGGTTACGGTACCACATTACGCCTCCTTCGACTTGCGGCACGGCTTTCGCACACGTAATGGAGTGCGGCCGCAAGCTTCCGCAACTATGGAGGATAGTCCACTGGCAACGCACAGCTGCCCGCTTTGCGGGAATGAATCGCCCAAGGGCCAGAGATACTGCACGGAGTGCGATTCCGCGGGTGAGTACGCGATGTCGAATTCGGGCCGTCAGAAGGCCTCGACCGCGTCCACGCGTGGTAGCTCGAACGTGCCACTCATACTCTTCTTCTTCATGCTCAGCACCTTCGGCACCGTGATGGCCGGGTTCTTCGCCCCCAACGCCCTCTCGCTCCCATTGCTCGGAGACATCGCCGCACCTCAGCAGGTGGCGTGGGGCGAGATCCGCTTCGCGCGTGTGAATTCGAACATCCGCGCGCGCGCGTCGACGTCCAGCGAGATCACGGGTCAACTGGCCGTGGGGGACAGCGTTCGCGTCGAACCCGCTCCCGGCGGCTGGTTCAAGGTCTACCGGACGGAACTCGTGCCGCGGGCGAAGGCCGAGCCATTGGGATTCGTCTTCGGCAGGCTCCTCGAGCCGGCGGACGTCAAGGTCGCCGACGAATCACCCGGAGGGCCTTGAAAGCCAGCCGGCTACAAGATCTGTCGTAACCGGCGCAGCACCTGTTCGCGGTACGGGTCCTCTTCCGGAATCTCCGCGACGAGCCGGCCCACCCAATCGACGACCCGACGATCCTCTCGTCGTCGCCGCGACTCCCGATCGGGGATCTCCCGCACGACGTCGAGCAAGACTTCGCCGAGGTGTCCGTCGACGTAACGCCAGTCGCGCGCGATCCGTATCCCGATCTGCCGCTTCGCCTCGAGCGCGCGGGCGGCGTCGGCGAGGAGGGCGTTGGGATCGGAGTGCCAGAATCTGCGGTCTCGCATGCCCGACTCCCGGTGCATCCACCGTGCCGTGCCGACCATGCCCGTCACGGCGGTGGATCCCGCGCCTCCCGGCGGGCGGGCGTTGCTCGCGGACCACACTCGGACGCGGAGCCGTATCCACTTTCGGGGAGCCGCCCGGTGCGGCATCATCCAGGTTTGGATTGACCTTCCGGCAGGATGGTGACGATGCGCTGGCTTCTCATCGGAGTGGGCACGCTTCTCGGCCTCGCGGCTCTTCTGGCGGCAGCCGGATACGCGATGCCGAATGCGCACGTGGCGCAGGCGGCGGCAGACTACGGAGCGGACGTGGACTCCGTCTATTCCGTCGTCGCGGACGTGGCAAGCTGGCCGGACTGGCACCCGAGCGTATCCCGCCTCACCCCCCTCGACGACGAGTCCGATCGGCCCTCCTGGCGCATTTCGGGCCCGGACGGGTCCATGACCGTCACGATGACCGAACGCGAGCCACCCCACCGGCTGACGACGCTGGCGGACGGCGGCATGTTCGTGGGTCGCTGGACGTATCGTCTGGAAGAGCACGACGGCGGTACGAGGCTGACGGTCACCGAAGAGGCGCGTATCGACAATCCGCTGGTGCGGGGCCTCACCCTCTTCTGGAGTCAGACGGCCACGATGGAACGATTTCTACGCGCACTCGGAGACCGCCTGAACGAAGTCGTCGAACCGAGAGCTCTCACCTGACCGCGTCACCGACAGGGAGCCCGGCGTCCTCCAGCAGACGACGCACCTCCTCACGCTCACGAACCGTCGCGTAGACCGGCAAGACCCCGGCGTAGAGGGCTCCGGGCGCCCGATTGGCCAGGGCAGTTTCCAGCGCGTCAGCCGCCAGGTCGACCGCGCCGTAGCTGGCGGCCAGGGCGGCCAGATGCACCGGGTCGGGATCGAGTGCCGAGCCGACACGTTCGATGGCGCCGAGAACGGCGGCCGACGGCCGCGGAGCCGTCCCGATCTCCCCGCTCCCCTCCCCTCCGGATAGCGCCAGCGCCCTCGCCAGCGTATCGGCGAGCGCAGGCGGCCCCAGCAGCGAGAACCATCCAACCAGCCGCTCCAGGTTGCCCGTCGTGTCTCCGGCTGCCAGGTGGACGATCGCCCGTTCCGCCGCCAGGGGCTCGAAATCGGGATGGGCCCTGGCCAGGCTGTCCAGTATCGAAGCGGCTTCCTCCCCCCGCCCGACCGCCCGCGCGAGATCGGCGGCGAGCCACGCCGGACGAAAGGCCAGGGGATCGCGCCGGCGGGCCGCCCCGCACGCAGACCCCGCGTCGTCCAGCCGGCCGAGCGCGATCGAAAGCTCGCACAGCCCGGCGTGCGGCGCCGCATCGCCGGGGGCCAGCCTGCCGGCGCGTTCGAGGTGCGACCGCGCGCCGGCCCAGTCCCACTCGTACAGGTAGAGTATCTCTCCCAACACCGTATGCGCCGCGGGATCTTCGGGATCGATCCGCAAGGCGGTGCGCGCCGCGGCGGCCCCGTCACGACGCACTCGCTCCGGCGGAAACCGCGTGAAGCGAGGCAGCGTCGCGAAAGTCTCCGCCAGGGCGACCCAGGCCGGTACGAACGTCGTGTCCGATTCCAGCGCCAGCTCGTAATAAGAGGCCGCCTGGAGCAAATCGCCGTCCGGTCCCGCCGCCCACTGGAACCGCCCGAGCATGTAGAGATCCAGCGTGGACGGATCGGTCCGGCGCCGCTCCCAGCGGTCCGACGCCCTCTCTCCGGCCTCCAGCCCGAAGGCCGCGGCAATCCCCGTCGCCACGCTGTCGCGGAGAGCGAAGAAGCTCGATGCCGTCGTGTCCCGCGACATGGACCAGAGTGGCTCGCCCGACGCCACGTCCATCAGGCGAACGCCCAGCCGCAGGCGACCCGCCGAGCGGCGAACGGTGCCGTCGAGCACCGCCGTGCCGCCGAGACGCGCCCCCAGAGCCGCCGCGTCGCGATTGACGTCCACGAAGTTGCGGGCCGATTCCCGCCCGCGCACCTCGAGTCCCTCGATCGCCGCGATCCCCGCCGCGAGCTCGTCCGTGAGGCCGTCCGCGTAGTACCGGTCGCCCCGTCGGTCGAGTTCGATCAACGGGAGCACGACGACCACCGGCGGCCCGCTCGCGATGCTCGGGTCCGCAGAGGATGGAACGCCCGTCGTACCCCGCAGACCGATCCACGCGGCGAGAACCACCGCGACCGCGCCGAAGAGGCCGGCGGCCAGGGCAGCGCCCCCGCCAATGTCCTCGCTGCCGTCGCCGCGGAGCCAGCCGGCGACCAGGGCCAGGGGATAGCCGGCCACCAGGCAGAAGACGAGCGGGGACGACCAGCCGGACCCGATCCAGCCGCGCGAGATCGACAGCCGCACCAGGACGAGGATCGCGAGCGCGGCCAATCCGTAAGCGATCGACACGCGGGCCAGGCGGGAAGCGGCGGGGGGCGCGGCGTCCCGGTCGGCGTCGTACGGAGAAGAAGATTGGCTCGGCATGAGGCCTTCAACTTCGGTCCGGCTCATCCCGGCCGACACCCCCGCCCCGACTTGACCAGGCAGAGGCCGGACCGTCACGTCGGAGCCATGGGACATCCATCGGAGAATCCGGGGTTGTGCGGCTCGTGCGAGCACGCCCGGGTGGTGATCAACGACCGCGGTTCGCGATTCTGGCTCTGTCGGGCGGCCAGTTGGAACCCTGATCTGCGGAAGTATCCGCCGATCCCGGTGCTTCGCTGCCTGTCGTTCTCGCCCGAACCCCCCGATCGAAACGGCGCAGGAACCTCCGACGCATGAATTTTGTGGCAATTCGGGAGCCCTCGCCGCATCCCGGGCCAAGAGACATGCCAGCGACGCAGAGGGAACGGCATGTCGAATGTATCTATAGTGTATATTATTCTATATTAACGACTTATGATCGTATCTCACCCTCCGTACATCTCGCACGTTCGACCCCCCGGTGTGGCGCGGACGCAACGGCAGGGTTCTTGCAAATCTCGACGGTGGCCGTTCCACAGGGGTACGGCCCCGAGGGAGACCGGGCTTGCGATCTCCACGACACCGATCCCGGAGGGGGATCTCGAAATGACGGATCTCGCCGTGATGCTCGCCGCTTCAGGAGCGGCCGGACTACAGGCCCGACGGGTCATGAGGATGCGACGCATGCCGAAGCTGCGAATTCGCGTCGACGGCTCGGCCCCCCAACGCGTGCGGTTCGGCAACGTCCCCGTTCTCGTGTACATGCTGAAGCTCATCAACACGGGTCTGGAAACCGCACGCGGCTGCGAAGCGATGATCGAACGCATCGAATTCTTCGACGGCGCCCTGTGGCACAAGCATCCCGGCTTTCCTTTCTCGTTGCAGCTGCCCTGGTCCGGCGTCGGATCGACGGCGCGGTTGAACGTGGCCGCCGGTGAGACCTCCTGTGAGCTTCCCCTCGTCCTGACGTACCTGAACGAGAAGAAGATGCGGATCGTGACGCCCCTGCAGATCAGCTCGGGCATGATGCTCGAGTACCCGCC
>CAZOEX010000065.1:0-9874 GCA_964578925.1 uncultured Gemmatimonadota bacterium
GGACATGAAGTCCGCGCTGCATCCCGAGACGATCCTCGCCTGGGAGTTCAACGACGAGACGCTGCGGCCGGATCACGGGGCGCCGCTCCGGCTCTACGCACCCCACAAGCTCGGCTACAAGCTGACGAAGTATCTGACCCGCGTGGTCTTCACCGACGAGCGGCCCGGCGGTTACTGGGAAGACCAGGGATACCCGTGGTTCGCAGGCGTCTGAGCGCCGGAGGGAGCGCGTTCGGGCTGGCCGCGGCGATGCTCATACTCACGGCCGCCTGCGGCCTCGATCGGGAGATGGCCAACCGGACGGAGATGCCGGACACGATGGAGGTGAAACGGGCGCTGGAGAGTCCCCGCGCCCGCGACTCGATGCTCGACACGCTGCCCGGCGGGGAGATGGTGCGCGGTGACACCGCGGCTTCCACGCGGCTCCTGCGCGACAAGATGCGCGATCGGGACGCCGGGACACCGTAGCGGAACTCGGGCCGCAAAACGCAGACACCCGGCGAGGCGTTGTCGCCGCCGCCGGGTGACCGCTTCACGGGCTGTCGTCGTGAGTCGCCGTCCAGCTCGGCGCGGCTCTCACGGTGCGTCGTCGCTCAGTCCGTCAGCACGCGGAACTCCACGCGCCGGTTCTCCTGTCGGCCCTCTGCCGACTGGTTCGTGGCCACCGGCTGTGCTTCTCCGTAGCCGCGCGTGGACAGGCGCCCGGGTTCCAGTTCCGGGAAGTTGTCCGACAGGTAGCGGTAGACGGCCCGCGCCCGCCTGTCGCTGAGTTGCACGTTGTAGGCGTCCGAGCCGATGGCGTCGGTGTGCCCCTGGATCTCGACCTGCAGCTCGGGGTTTCGCACCAGGGCCTCACCGGCTTGGTCCAGCGACATCCGCGACTCCGGCCGCAGCGTCGCCCGGTTGAAGTCGAAGTACACCCCGTGGAGCACGACGCGTCCCGTTTCTTCGAGCTCTCGCTGAATGAGGTTCAGCGGGCAGCCGGTCGCGTCGACCTCGGTGCCGGGCGCCGTGTTCGGACACCTGTCGAGGCCGTCGGCCACTCCGTCGGCGTCCGCATCGAGCGCACAGCCTTCGGCGTCCACCCGTGCGCCGGCGGGCGTGTCCGGACAGGCGTCGAGTCCATCGAGAACTCCGTCCCCGTCCGAGTCAGACGGGCAGCCGGCCGTGTCTACGACGGCTCCCACCGGAGTGCCCGGACACTCGTCGGCGCGATCGGGGATCCGTCGGCGGCGTGAACGTCACCTGGACGCCCGCCGGCGGCAGCAGCATGGCGAACGCCGGGACGACCACGGACGCCGACGGTCTGGCATCGGCGGACTGGCAGCTCGGAACGGTCACCGGGGCCTACACGGTCGACGTCTCGTCGGCCCCCGGTTCCGTGAGCTTCGATGCGACCGCGGCCGCCGGCGCGCCTGACTACATGGTCGCGGTGGCGGGCGATGCCCAGGTTGGCGTCGCCGGTTCCGAGGCGGCGGATTCGCTCGTCGTGCAGGTGTTCGACCAGTACGACAACCCGGTACCGAACGCGGGAGTGACCTGGAGCGCGAGCCACACGGGCTCGGCGGCCTCCAGCTCCGCGACGACGGACTCCGGTGGGGTTGGCGGCGGCGTCCTGGACCTTCGGATGCCCTGCCCTGGCGCAAGCCGCCACGGCGAGCAATGCGTCAGCCGGCTCCGTACAGTTCGACGGCACGGCCATACCGGGTCCGCCGGCGGTCATCCTGAACCTCACCGGTGACCTGCAGGGGCTCCTCGGCGTGCTGCTTTTCGCCGACCTGGAAGCTCGCGTCGAAGATGCCTGCGGCAATCCGATCGCCGGGGTCGACGTCGACTGGACGCTGACGTCCGTGCTCGGTGGATCTCTCCTGACGCCGACATCGACCACAGACGTCAACGGTGTGGCGGCCAACACCCTGGCGCTCGGAGTTGTCCTGGGGGACTATACCGTTCTCGCAGAAGTGGCTGGCACTCTCGACGTCCTGTTTACCGTGACGCTGCTCCCCTGAGTACACGGCGAAGCTCGGCCTGAGCCTTTATCCGCGCCCGTCCGGTCCCCCGACCGGGCGGGCGCCTTTCCTCCACCAGCCGCCAACGCCATCTTCATGAGAAAGATTCCGACAGCGGGATGGTGGGCCATCGCCACTCATCGCCGACCGGGCGTAGCCTGCTCATCTGGCTGTATATGAAAGAGTTACACAGCATCCGGTCAGGTTCCCACCGGAGCGCAACATAAGATCTGGCCCATGGGCGGTGTCTCTACTAGTGAAAGAGGCAACGTTCCGGCCTCCGATTTGGCGAACTAGCGGCAGCTAGCGAGCACCCCCTCGATGCAGGATCGGAGATGGCCGCCGAGAGGCCCGTCGACAACGAGGTCCTGACGTCGCTGCGGGCGGGAGATCCGTCCGCCCTCGCCCTCGTGTACGAGAAATACGGGGCGATGGTGTACGGGATCGCCCTGCGTCTGACCGACAGCCGGGCGGACGCCGAGGACGTATTGCAGGAGGTGTTCCTTGCACTTCCCGAGAGCATGGGTCAGTTGAGGCTGCCGTCCGGCTTCGCCGGCTGGCTGAAGAAGTTCGCGATTCGCGCGTCGCTCAACCACAATCGGTCGAGACGCCGGCGCCGGGCGACCGAGGCGGCCAGCGTCGCGGAGCCGGGATACGACACCCGACGGCCCGACCGGGGCTTGCGGCGATTGACCCTGAAGCATGCGATCGCCGGTCTGCCCGAGAAGCTGCGGACCGTGTTCGTGCTCTTCGAGGTCGAGGGATACCGCCACGCGGAGATCGCGGAGATGCTGGCCATCAAGCCGAACGCGAGCTCGCAGAGGATGCACAGGGCGCGGACCCTGCTGCGTGCGGAGCTACGGGAGTGAGGTGATGATGCGCTCGTTCCGACGACACCCGAGCTTCCGAGATCTCTCGGAGTACGTGGACCTGGGCGAAAAGCAGCCGGACTGGCGCGACATCCGCGTCCATCTGCGCGACTGCACCCGGTGCAGGGACGAGGTGGCGTGGATCCGCCGGCTTTCCGAGGAGGCGCGGAAGCTGGGCCCCGTGCAGCCCCCGGCCGGCACTCTCGAGCGCATCCTCGAACGCCGCGCGGCCGGAGAGCGAGTCATCCTACCGGCCGCCGGGCCGGTCGAGCCGAACGAGGACTGGTCTCCCCCCGGCTCGACGTGGCTTCTGGCCCTGGCGGCCGGTGCCGCGCTCGGCCTCTCGGCCCTGGTGCTGCTCGCTCCCGAGGCCACGGCGGGCGACAACAACCTCGCCTTCCGGCCCGAGCGCCCGAGGGCCGGGGACGTGCTCCAGATCCGCTATCGTGCCACCCTGGGCCTGGCCGGCGCCGACTCCCTCCGCCTCCGCGCGGTCTTCCGCGGCGTCGGACAGGAACGAGTCGACCCCGAGCTACCCGGAGGTCGGCGCGCAACGATCCTGCGGCCCGACGATGACGGCCTGTACGTCGGCACCATCGAGATCCCGGCGATCGCCGCCTACGGCCAGATGGCCGTCGAGGACACGGAGGCCACCTTCGTCGATTCGAACCACGGCCGGCTGTGGGAGGTCCTCACGTACGACAACGACGGAGTCCGCTACGAGGCGCTGAGGCAGCGGTCGATCGCGAACACGCGCCACGATTGGCGGCGAGTGTTGGAAACGGTTCGGCGAACTACTGAGGCCTTCCCCGACAGGCCGGAAGCGTGGTACAACCGGCTCGCGGCCGAACGCCGGTTTGCCGAGGCCGGAAGTCTCGACAGCCTGCTCGGCTTTCATCGCGACGTCCTCGATCGGCTCCAGGTCGATCTCCGGGCATCGGACCTCACGCCGTCGGACATCGCCTATCTCGCGGCCTACGCGTCGGTCCTCGGCGACGAGGCGGCGGCCGAGTTCTGGGAAACGACGCTCGAGCGCCGGGCGCCTCGCCATCCGGGGTTCCTGCGGCTGCGGACATACGGCGTGCTCGCTTCCGGCGAGGGGCCCTCCACCGTTCTCGCCCGGCTGGACAGCCTGTGGGCCCGTTCGGATCGCGGCGAAGCGGACGTGGCGGAGCTGGCGCTCGAGCGGGCGATCGCGACCGGGGACGACTCGCGGGCGCGTACATGGGCCCGACGGCTGGGCGAACTTCGCCCGGCGGCACAGCTCTACATCGGAAAGCGACTCGGGACGAACGCCGCGACGCGTCCCGACGCCATCCGCCACCTCCGGGAGGCGGCCGATCGCCTCCGGAGCGAGGAGGCCGGACGGCCCCTGCGGGAGAACGCCGAGTCGTGGCGGCGGGTCCGCGAGTCCGAGCTGGGACACGTGCTGGGGGAGCTGGGTCGGGCGCTCCTCGCGAACGCCTCGCGGGACGCGGCCCGTGACGTCCTGGAGGAAGCGCTCGCGCTCGACACGGACGTCGCGGACGCGACGGACCTGGCCGACCTGGCGGTGGCCCTCGGAGATTCGGTGGCGGCGATGAATCTCCTGCTGTCGGCCGCCGCGGATCCGGTCGCGGCCGACTCCGTCACCCGACGAGCTCGCGAGCTGTCCCTCGCGACGGGGACCTCCGGCCGGAGCTGGGCCGCGTCGCTGTCCGCTCGGCGCGACAGCATGGCGCGCGCGACGCTCCGGGGCGCGGCGTATCGCGTCCTCCCGCCGGATGTCGAGGTCCGCACGACGTCCGGCGAGACCCGGTCACTCCGGGCCCTCGCGGCCGGGCGACCGACGCTGCTCGCCGTGCGGGCCGTGCACTCGCCCGCCTCCGCCAGGGCGCGTCTCGCGGAGCTCGAAGACATCCACGCGACGGCCGAGCGGCGCGGCCACCGCATGGTCGCCCTCCTGCTGCCGTGGAGGGGCTACTCTCCCGACCCTTTCTTATCGAACCACGTTCCGTTCCCGGTCGTCCACGACCGGGACTCGGACGCGACGGAGGCGCTCGGTGTGTGGAGTCTGGCGGAATACGTCGTGCTCGACGCCGACGGGGTCTTCCGGGGCAAGTTTCTGGACGCGCGGGACGCCTTTCGCCTGCTCAGCTTCCTTCCGACGGCGTCCCTGGCCGCCTGATTCTTCCCACCGACAGTTAGGTGCCGTGCCCGCTCCGTCGCCGAGGCGGACGGACGGGGGCGGCCGCACCCGGCAGGGTGCCGCATCGCCGTATCCATCACTATCACTCGACCGATTCAACCAGAGGAGACACACGATGTCGAACCTGACTAGCAACCTGACGAAGACCCTCTCCCGCGCCACCTTGCTCATGCTCCCCCTGCTCTTCATCCCGATCGGGATGCAGTCGGGGGCCGTCGCGCCCCGGGTCGTGTGCGGAGCCGAGGCGGCGGGCGGCAACTGTGAGTTCGCATTCCTAAAGCTGTGCGATGATGGCGGAGAGATACTCCAGGACGCCATGCCGGTCCATTAGCGCCGGCTTTCCAACAGGCAGCACCTAGCAGTACCGGGCAGTACCTGCGGCACCCTGCCACCAACTTTCGAATTCCCTGGAGAGAATGATGAACTACAGACTGAAGACCTTCTCGTTCGTCGTGCTGGGGGCCGCCGCGCTGTTCGCGGCTCGCAGCGCGCTGCCCACCACCGGGTCGGCCGGCGGCGCGGTCGTCGAGACCGGCGTCGCGGGGACGATGCTCGAGAGCCGGCCACTGTACGACGGCAGCGAGCTGTCCATGCCGACCCGCATGGCTGTCGCCGGCGACCGCCTGGTCGTCCTCGATGCGCTCGGCCGGACCGCCGTCCACCTGCTGGATCGTCACTCGGGCGCCCTGCTCGAGTCGTTCGGAGGACGGGGCGAAGGGCCCGGGGAGTTCCGCGGGCCGCGGTCGATCGACGTCCTGCCGGGCGGCGAAGGTTTCTGGATCCACGACGTCAACCTGCAGCGCTCGACCCTGTATCCGGTCGATCCGGGCCGGCCGGTCGACTTCATCGGTGCCGGGCCGGCCGCGGCGGAGAACCGCGATCATCGCTGGGCGGAGATCGTGACGTTCGCCGACGGGGCCGGAGTGATCGAGCCGATCCGGGTCGGGGACCGCATCCTCGCGGCCGGGATGTTCGAGCGGGGACGGTTGGGCCATCTCGACGCCGAGGGCCGCTTCGTCCGCGCGTCGGGCCCGCTGCCGTCGGTGCCGGAGGGCGTGTCCGCCTACGCGCTGCAATTCATCCACCAGGGCGCGCTGCGCGGAACGCCGGCCCGCGACCGGTTCGCCCTGTCGTCCCTGTCGTTTTCCAGGATCGAGCTGTACGACCGGCAGGGAGTTCGCCGGGCCCTCGTACAGGCTCCGATCGAGCTGAAGCCCGAGATCGTCGGCCGGGAGGTCGGCGGGAAGCGATCGGCGATCGTGAGTCCCGAGTCGCCGGCGGGCTATACCGACGTCACCGTCACCGGCGCGGCGATCTACGCCCTCTACTCGGGCCGCGACCCCGCCGTCTACCGGGACGAGGCGATCTACGGCCGCCAGGTACACGTGTTCGCCTGGAGCGGAGAGTTCGTCGGGGCGCTCGATCTCGACTATGCGGCGATCGCGATCGCCGTGTCGCCCGACGGTTCGGAGCTGTACGGACTCCGGCACCTGCCGGCGCCGGAGATCCGCCGCCACACGCTTCCGCGACGCCTCGATCTGAACGGCGCGGAAGACCAAATATAAGATTTGGCGCCCGAGCGGTGTCTTTACTAGTGACTGAGGGAAGGAAAGCTGACTGAAACACTGGCACCCGAGTTCCACGTGTCCGTTTCGGAAGATCTCGGCGGATCGGGACCGACTGGCGCGTGGGCTCGGGTGTCCAGTTTTTCGTACGCAGCCCCGCCGGATCCGCTACATTGCCCCGCCCTGGTAGAGCACCCAGAACACGATGGTCGCGCCGGCCATCGACATGTTCTTCATGAAGTGAGCCATCTGGTTCTGCTTCTCCATCGCGTCGTCCAGCGCCCAGAAGTCGTGCATCTTGAACGCGGCCGCGAACAGGAAGAGCAGCAGGAGGAGCGCTCCGATGTCCACCCGATACCAGAGCAACACGCTAAGCCCGCCGGCGACGGCGAGCAGACCGCCGAGGCGTACCGACACGGCCGGGGCGGGAATCCCCTTCATTCCCGCGTAGTCGACACCCTGGCCAAGGATGTGCGTGGCTCCCGAGAAGATGAAAATCATCGAAAACAGGATTCGGCCGATCCAGAGCAACGAGTCCATGTGATCTCCCTTCGGTCCATCGCAACTTTCGTCGTCTAGCGAAAACTGACTTTCGTGATTCGTCCGGCGGGTCCCACCAGCCAGCCGGCCCCGGGCGACGTGAAGCCGAGTCCCCAGTAGGACGCCGAATCGAGCTGCATCCAGCTGCGCGCGCCGTCCAGTGAATACGCCGCACCCGTCGGAGCGACGGCGACGAGAGGTGAGATCTCCCGGCCGGCTGCGGCGTCGGTGAGCGATTCTCCCGGCGCTTCCGGCACCCATGCGCCGCCGAAGATCGCACCCTCGAAGCCGGGTTCTTCCGCCGGGTCCCAGGACGCCCCTCCGTCGTCCGATACGGCCACCCGAACCGGCGGCACGGACTCGTCCGCCGTCGTGTCCACCTCCGGTGCGCCGAGGTCTCCTCCGAACAGGACACCGTTCAACGAATCGCGGAAGGAAACGGAAAACCCTCCGGCGCCCTCGCCGCCGACCAGCGGCGTGTCGAAGGCCGTCCAGCTCGCGCCGAAGTCGTCCGTGTGGAGAACGCGCGCGATCGCGGCGTTGCCCGCGGCCACCCAGGCGCGGCCTTCGGCGCCGGTCACCAGGCAGGTGCCGCTCGCCGCGAAGCCCCCTTCGTTCAGCAGGGCTTGCGGCAACTCGGATCCGTCCACCGGGGTCCACTGCTCTCCGCCGTTCTCGGTCCGCAGGATGCGTAGCTCGCCGTCCACCGCGTCGCCGTAGACGGCACCGCGGTCCGCGTCCCAGAAGTCCAGGCAGTCGTAGAATCCCTCCGGTTCCTCGTTCGTCCACTGGAGCGTCCAGGTCGCGCCGCCGTCGTCCGTCCGATAGATGCGGGACAGCTCTCCGGGGCCGGCCGAGAGCAGCCAGGCGACGTCGGCCGAGTGGGCGTGGACGTCGCGGAACTGCAGGGTATCGGCTCCGGGCACGATGCCGGTCGTCCACGTGGCACCGCCGTCCAGAGTGCGCGCCCAGGTTCCGCGGTGGCCGCTCGCCCAGACGACCTCCTCGCTGACCGGACTCACGGCCTGCAGGAGCGCTGTCGTGCCGCTCACCTGCCGCTCGATGACCGGCGTGACGACATCCGGCGTCTCAACGGCCGGGCCGGTCTCCGCTCCGTAACCGCCGTCCGACGTGCCACCGCCCCCGTAGCCGCCGCAGGCGACAGCCACGAGGGCGATGCATGCTGCCGGTACGATACGGGCGGGCCGCGCTCCCGCGCCGCCCGTACGCTTCAACACGTCGTCAGCCGGCCGCGACGGTCGGCTTCGCGGCGGCGAACTTCTCCGCCACGACGTCCCAGTTCACGACGTTCCACCAGTTGTCGATGTAGTCGCCGCGCCGATTCTGGTAGTGCAGATAGTACGCGTGCTCCCACACGTCCACGCCGAGGATGGGCGTGTAGCCCTTCATCAGCGGGCTGTCCTGGTTCGGCGTCGAGGCGATCTTCAGGTCACCGTCGGGCGAGACCTTGAGCCAGCCCCAGCCCGAGCCGAACTGTCCGGCCGCGGTGCTGGCGAACTTCTCCTTGAAGGCGTCGAAGGAACCAAAGCTCTCTCCGATCGCGGAGGCGAGGTCACCGCCGGGGGACGAGGCGCCGCCCGGTGTCATGATCTGCCAGAAGAGCCGGTGGTTGACGTAGCCGCCGCCGTTGTTGCGCACCGCCGTACGGATATCGCCCGGGAGCGCGTCTATGCCGGCGAGCAGCTCTTCGATCGACTTGTCGTGAAGCTCCTCGTGTCCCTCGAGGGCCGCATTGAGCTTCTTCGTGTAGCCCGCGTGGTGCTTGCTGTGGTGGATCTCCATCGTCCGCGCGTCGATGTTCGGCTCGAGCGCGTCGTAATCGTATCCGAGTTCTGGGAGCTGGAAGGGGTAGGACATGTCTATCTCCTTCGATGGCGTGAAAGGTATTCCTCATCCCGCGCCCGGGGGCGGCGCGGACCAGTTCGAAAAATGCCCGGAATCAGCCGGTCACACAAGCTATCGTACCCCGCGTCGCGTGGCCGCGATCCAATGTCCGGACGCATGCGGGTAACAGTTCCGCGGACCCGGCTTGTTCCGCGCCGCCGATCCTGACGCCATCCCCGGTGTCGTCTCGGTCGCCGGACAGTACGACCTGCCCGGTAGCCAGCTTTCCCCCGCGTGGATTTTGCCGTCCAGGAGGGCGCGAGTCGGTGGCCGAGCCGGCGCGCGCCGGGTAGTTTCGAGAGTGGAGGGTCGTGACGCGACGGTCCGCCCCGAACGGAGAATATCTGCGACCAATGGAGTCATACGTCATGCCGAACGAACGATCGATGGGACGCACGGTGGAGGGAGACCACCGGCCGCCTTTCCCGAGCAATGAGCCGGTCCTGGGCTACGCTCCGGGCTCGCCCGAGCGCTCCGCCCTCAAGGCGAAACTCGAGGAGATGAAGGACGAGGTCGTCGAGATTCCGGCGGTCATCGACGGTGAGGACGTCTTCACCGGGAACGTGGCCGAGGTGACGGTGCCCCACGATCACGGGCACGTCGTCGCGCGCTATCACAAGGTCGGGCCCGACGAGGCGAAGCGCGCGATCGAGAGCTGTCTCGACGCGCGCTCCGAGTGGGCGAGCTGGAGCTGGCGCGACCGCGCCGCGGTATTCCTGCGAGCGGCGGATCTGCTGGCCGGACCGTGGCGACAGACGTTGAACGCCGCGACGATGCTCGGCCAGAGCAAGACCTGCC
>CAZOEX010000066.1:0-9852 GCA_964578925.1 uncultured Gemmatimonadota bacterium
CGCGGGCGAATAGCTCAGCCGGTCCAGAGCGCCTGCCTTACAAGCAGGAGGTCGCTGGTTCGAATCCAGCTTCGCCCATGCCCGATGGTCCCTCAGGGAGCCACGCTCACGTGCCCGCGAGCGGAACCTGAGCGGAACCTGAGCGTGGGGCTGAGTGTCGTACGGTGGTGCAACCGCCGATGCCAACGCAACGGATGGATCTGGAGAACAAGGAATCGATGAGGAACGGAATGATGCGACTCAAAGCCCTTCACGCCGGCCTGCTGACGACGGGAGCGGTCGTGGCCGCATCCCTGTTCGGGCTGCCGGCGACGGCATTGGCGCAGGACGCCGGCGGCGGCCGGGCCAAGGTGCTCGTGGTGCCGATCGAGGCGGAGCGAGGCGTCGACGACGACTTCGGCCGCAAGGTGGCCGAGGAGGTTCGCGACCGGCTCGCCGATCTCGCCACGCTGACGGCGATCGAAGAAGACGCCGTGGAGGACGAACTGGATCGCCTGAAGCTCGACGAGGACGATCTCGGACTCGTGCAGTGGCGTCAGCTCGCGGGCCGGCTCGACGCCGATCTGCTTCTGGCCGGCACGGTATCGCGTTCGTCCGGGGGCTTCTCGTTCAATGTCTCGTTCATCGACGCGCGCACGGGCGACAGCTCGCCGATTCCCGAGTTCTCCGTGCAGGATGACGGCGGCGACGGCGAGGAAGAGGCCGCGACGCAGATCATGCAGGCGATGGAGGGCCAGGTCGAGTACCAGCGTGCTCTGCTCTTCTGCGCCGACTATCTCGGCAGCGAGCAGTACGAGGACGCTCGCCGAAACTGCCAGCAGGCACTGGACCACAATCCGAACAGCATGCAGGCCCGGTACCTCATGGGCCGCGTGCACATGGGCCAGGAGGAGTGGGCCGAGGCGAAGGAGCACCTCGATGCCGTGATCGAGGCCAACCCTGCCGAGATCGACGCGCTCAACTCTCTCGCCTACACTGAGGCGCAGCTGGGGAACCGGGAACGGTCGCTTGAGCTCTACCGCGAGTACCTCGGCTTCAACCCCGACGATCCGAGCGTTCGGATGCAGATCGCCTACGACCTGGCGCAGGCCGGGGACTACGACGGTGCGATCGACCTGCTGGAGGAAGGGGTCGCGCGCGACTCGACGAACGCCGACATGTGGCGCTTCCTCGGTGACGTCAGCCTGAACAAGGGCACGACCGCCGATGTCCAGATGACCGAGGCCCCCGGTGACGGCCAGGACGGTGCGATTGGCGACGCCACCCAGGCAACGACGGCGGCCTCCGGCGAGATCGCCAACGAAGACGCCATCCGCCGTGCGATCGAGGCGTATCAGAAGGTGCTCGAGATTCGTGGCGCCGACACCGACCCGCAGATCCTCAAGAACGTCGTGGCCGCCTATCTGCAGCTCGGCGACATCGAGGAAGCCGCCCGTTTCGCGGAACAGGCCGAGGAGCAGCTTCCGGAAGACGCCTCGCTCCGATCGCTGAAGGCGGACGTGCGCGCCCGAAACGGGGACTACGCGGGGGCCGTAGAGGCGATGAACGAGGCCCTGGAGCTGAATCCGGATCTGCGGCGAGGCCTCGCCAAGCGCGGCTTCTTCAAGCTGAGCGCCGGGAACGAGGAAGGAGCGATGGAGGATCTGCGCGCCGCCGTCGAGGGCGGTGAAGATCCGGAGGTCGTGACCGGGCAGCTCTTGAGCCGCGGCTACAACGATCACTACAAGAACGGTCGCTACGAGAGGGCGATCGAGCTGTTCGAAGTGGCCACCGAGTTCGCCGAACCGGGACCGACGCTCCAGCAACTCTACTTCTTCATTGCGGCGAGTCACTACCAGATCGGCGTCGAGATCGATCAGAACAACCGGAACGACGCCTGTCAGCCGGCGCGTCGCGCGCTGAATCGCTTTCAGCAGGTCGCCCCGAATCTGAGCCGGGCCGGCAATACGCAGCCGGAGATCCAGGCACAGATGCGCCAGACGACCGAGGAGTTCATCTACCGCGAGCAGGCGATCCTCGGACAGCCCGCCTGCCAGTGATGCACGTCTGACTTTCCGGGGCGGATCGCCGTCCCGACGAAAAGAGAGGCCCGGTGGAACCGCCTGTTCCGCCGGGCCTTTTTGCGTGGGGGACGGGGGTTGCGCCGCCCGGATGGGGCGAATAGAATGGTGGCCAGTGGGGAAAAGTGGGAAACAGTGGGGATTTCTCACGCAGCCTTCCAACCCGCGGTTACGAGGTACAGTGGGCGGTTACCTGGGAAGCCATCTCAATCAGGTGGACGAGAAGGGGCGCGTCACGCTCCCGGCGGCTTTCCGCAGGGAAACGGACGGCGACTCCTTCGTTCTGATTCAGGTGCACGCCGATGCCCTCACGCTATATCCCGACGAGAAGTGGAAGGATGTCGAGCGTCGCATGCGGGAGCATCTGCAGCGCGCTCCGGCGCGGCGCCACGAGTTCCTCGCCCTCACGGCGAACGCCCGTGAGGTGGTGCCCGACAAGCAGGGCAGGATCCTGATCCCCGAGCGGTTGCGCTCGGCCGTCGGCCTCGAGGGCGAGGCGCTGTTGATCGGCGCCCTCGACAAGATCGAGGTGTGGGATCCCGCGCGATTCGAGGACACGGTGGGCGAGACGCCCGGCGGCCTGGGTGAAGTGGCCGGCCGCCTCTTCGCCTGACGGTCGAGCCGGAAAGAAGAATGGGAGCGGAGTTCGCACACGAGCCCGTTCTCCAGGACGAAGCGATCGAGCTGCTGCGGCCCGAGGGCCGGGGCATATGGATAGACGGAACGCTGGGTGGCGGTGGGCACGCGGAGCGTCTGCTGCGAACCAATCCCGGGACGAGGTTGGTCGGGCTCGACAGAGACCCCGACGCCGTCGCAGCGGCGCGGCGACGGCTCGCCCCCTGGTCGGACCGAACGAAGCTGGTCAACGCGGATTTTCGAGACGCGGCGGCGATCGTCGCGTCGGAAACGGAGACGATGCCCGTGCGGGGAGTGCTACTCGATCTGGGCATCTCGTCGTATCAACTGGATGAACAGGCACGCGGTTTCTCCTTCCGTCGGAGCACACCGTTGGACATGCGGATGGGCGGGACAGCCGGCGGGAGGAGAACCGCTGCCGATCTTCTGAACGAGACGTCCGAAGAGGAGCTGGGCAGGATCTTTCGGGAGTACGGGGAGGAACGGCGCTGGCGGGCCCTGGCGCGAGAAATCGTGAAGCGTCGCGCCACCGAGCCGTTCGAGAGCTCGGACCAGTTCGTCGCCGCCTGCACGGTCGTGCTCGGCGGCGGGCTCTCGCAGTCGGACAAGGCGCGTCTCTTCCAGGCGCTTCGCATCGCGGTCAACGACGAGCTGAACGCGCTCGAAGGAGCGCTCCCCACCCTGCGCGACCTGCTGACCTCCGGCGGGCGCTTCGTCGTCATCGCCTACCACTCGCTCGAAGACCGTCTCGTGAAGCACGCGTTCCGCGAGTGGAGCAGGGAGTGCATCTGTCCTCCCGAGTTGCCCGTGTGCCGGTGTCGCGGACGAGCCCTCGGCCACGTCGTCACGAAGAAGCCACTTCGGCCCGGCGCGGCGGAGGTCGATCGAAACCCGCGATCGCGGAGCGCGCGGCTCCGCGCCTGGGAGCACGCGTGAGCGGCCGCCGGCGCGGCCGTGTCGGATCGCGGCGTCGGGGACTGCTGGTCGTCCTGGCGGTGCTGACGATCCCCGCGGGTCTGTTCATCTCCGTGCGGAGAACGGCAGAAGGCACCCGGTTGTCCGAGCAGCTCGCCGAACTCCGGCGCGAGACGGTGCTCCTGGAGGAAGCCCTGGTCGACGAGGTCGTACGGGTCGATTCACTCGCTTCGCGCGAGCGGATCGGTCGCGTGGCACCGGAACTCGGGCTGCGCCAGGCGACCGATGACGAGGTCGTGATTCTCGGGGACGTGAGGGAGACCACCCGCATCGGCAGCGAGGGACCATGAAGCGAGGCCAGCGACAGAACGCGCGACGTGGCGCCGTCCGAGAAGGCCGCACGCTGTCGCGGACGCATACGATCCGCTGCGCAGCGCTCTCCTGTGCAGCGGTCGCCATGGGGCTGGTCGCCGGGGCCCGGGCCTTTCAACTCCAGGTCCTGCAAGGCGAAGAGTGGAGCGCCCTGGCTCACGTTCAGACCACGGAGACCCGAACCCTTCCGGCCGCGCGCGGCGGCATCTACGACCGGCACGGACAGCCGCTTGCGATCTCGCGCGAGAACCACGCTGCATTCTACGCTCCCGACGAGGTCGAGGACCGGGACGCGGCCTTGAAGGCGATCGAGACGATCCTGAACCCGGGACGGAGGAAGCTGGACCGGCTGCGGGGCGCCGAGTCCGGGTGGATCGCGCTCGGCCACGTGGACGGTCGGACCCGGGTCCGGCTCGAACAGACGGTGAGCACCGGACTCCATTTCGAGCCGATTCCGGCGCGCAATTACCCGGAGGGCCGCCTGGCGCTCGATCTCCTCGGATCCCTCGATGCGAAGGGCCGCGGACAGTCGGGCCTCGAGCTCGTGCTCGACTCTCTCCTGACGGGAACGCCGGGTGAGATCACGAGCCGCCGCGACGCGAGCGGCGCGACGTATCCGCTCCGGCACGCCGGAAGCGTGGCGCCCCTGCCCGGCCGCGATGTGTACCTGACCATCGACGCGGAGCTCCAGGAGATCGCCGAAGAATCGCTCTCCCGGGCGCTGGCCGAGACCGGCGCCACCGGCGGCGACGTGATCCTGGCCGATCCGGCGACCGGAGAGATCCTGGCGCTGGCGAGCTACGCCGCCGAAGCGCAGCAGCGGATCCCGGCGTTCACGGATCCATACGAACCGGGTTCCACGACGAAGCCGTTCCTGCTGGCGACCCTGCTCCAGGAGGAGATCGTCGGCCTCGACGAGCGGATCGACGTGGAGGGGGGTACGTACGAGACGCCCTATCGTACGATCACCGACGTCCACGAGTACGACACGCTCACGGTCGAAGAGGTGATCCGGTACTCGAGCAACATCGGCGCCGCGAAGTTGGCCGATCGGATCGGCAGCCGGGGACTCCAGTATGCCTATCTGCGTGACTTCGGTTTCGGTACTCCCACGGGGATCGAGTCCGCGTCCGAGTCCGCCGGTCTCTTGCGCCGGCCGGCCGACTGGACGCCGCTGAGCGCGCAGTCGCTGGCCTATGGCTACGAGATGACGGCGACGTCGATTCAGCTCGTGGCGGCCTACGGGGCCCTGGCCAACGACGGTGTCCTCCTTCGGCCGACACTGATACGGAGCGTGCGCGCGGCCGACGGCGCAACGGTGCGCGAGTACGAGCCGCGCGAATTGCGTCGTCTCGTCGACACGGACGTGGCACGGGAGATCACCCGGGTGCTCGCGGGCGTCGTACGCTCCGGCACGGGAGACGAAGCGGCGCTGCGAACGATCGACATCGCCGGCAAGACCGGAACCTCGAGGATCTCGGAGGACGGCGGCTATGCGTCGGGCCGATACGTGGCGTCGTTCGTGGGCTACGTCCCGGCGGACGACCCGCAGCTCGTGGTCCTGGCCAAGCTGACGGATCCGCGCACGTCGATCTACGGCGGCGGGGCGGCGGCGCCGGTGAGCCGAACCGTGGTACAGGCCATCCTCTCCGCGGCCGAGTCGGGACTGGTCACGGGGCGGGTCGCCCCGCCGACCGGACGAGTCTACGACTGGGATGCGGCGCCGTCCGTCGGCGCGATGGAGTCCGACGGGAGTCCGGGCGCCGCCACCTCCCATCCCTTCCGCTTCGCGACGCACGGAGCGGACGGCGGAAGCGATGCGGAGGAAGCTCGGGGCGACGTCGTACTGCCCGACCTGTCGGGTGTCGGAGTTCGATCGGCCGCCGCCCGACTGCACGCACTCGGCCTGCGGGTCGAGAACAGAGCCAGCGGCCTCGTCGGCCACACGGACCCGGCTCCCGGCGCTCGAGTAGTGTCGGGCAGCCGAGTGCGCCTGGAGTAGCGCCGATGGGCGCAGCTCCGCTCGCGACGGCGAGGTCGGACACCGCCCGGCGGCCGATGAACCTCGACGGAGGAAGCGCAAATCAATTGATCGGAACCGACAGCGTCGAGTCCCGCCTCCGGGAGAGAGGGATCTCCTTCTCCTGGATCGGCTCGCCCCCGGCGAGGCTGGTCGCGCTACGCGTGGACTCGCGACGGGTCGAACCGGGCGACCTGTTCTGCGCGATTCCCGGGACGGCGGCCGACGGGCACGACTTCGTGACGAGCGCCGCGACCGCCGGCGCGGCGGCGGCCGTCGTCGAGCACCCGGTCGAGGTCGACCTCCCGCAGCTCCGTGTTCCCGATTCCCGCGTGGCCGCGGCGCACCTCGCGGCGCTCTTCGCCGGCGACCCCGCGACGGCGGTGCGGTTGGTCGGCGTCACCGGAACGAACGGGAAGACCACGACCACGCTCGTCCTGCGACATCTCCTCGGCGAACTGGGGGACGCGGCCGCGCTCGGCACTCTCGGACTGTATCTTCCCGACGGCGCGGTGAAGCCGCGCGGCCGAATGACGACGCCGGGTCCGATTCAGCTCAATGTCGACCTCGCGGAAGCGGCGCAGTCCGGCGCCGATTGGTTGGCGATGGAGGTCTCCTCGCACGCACTCGATCAGCGCCGCGTCCATGGCCTCTCGTTCGCGGCCGCCGTGTTCACGAACCTCAGCCGCGAGCACCTGGACTACCATCCCGACATGGGCTCCTATCGTGCCGCGAAGCTGAGCTTCCTGCGTCACCTGGCCGATGACGGGATAGCCGTGGTGAACGCCGATGAACCGGCGTGGGACGTCCCCGAGTTCGAGGCGGAGGAGACCGTCCGGTTCGGCACCGGCCCGACGGCGAGCGTTCGGGCGGAGGACGTGCGGCATTCGGCGCGGGGAAGCCGATGGCGGCTCGTGGCGGCGGGGGGAGATGTGCAGGTCGAACTGCCCCTGCTCGGCGACTTCAACGTCTCGAACGCCCTCGCGGCCTCGGCGGCCGCCCACGCGCTCGGCTGCTCCCTCACGGGGATCGCCGCCCGGCTGGCCGATGTGCCCCAGATCCCGGGACGCATGGAGACGCTCGCCGGTCCTCCCGGTCCGCTGGTGGTGCGTGACTACGCCCACACGCCGGACGGCCTCGCGCGCGCTCTCGAGGCGCTTCGGCTCCTCGCGTCCAGACGGGTGACGGTGGTCTTCGGCTGCGGAGGAGACCGGGATCGAGGAAAGCGGCCGTTGATGGGCGAAGCCGCCGCCGCGGGCGCCGATCGGGTGATCGTCACGACGGACAATCCGCGCACGGAGCCGGTCGGCCGTATCATCGGCGACATCCTCCGGCCCCTCCCCGACGACGCGGCCGAAGTGATCGAAGATCGGGCCGAGGCGATTCGTGACGCGGTGGAGGGCTCCCGCGCGGGCGACGTCGTGTTGCTGGCCGGGAAGGGTCACGAGACGTACCAGGACGTACGGGGCGAGAAGCTGCCGTTCGACGAGGCGGAGATCGTGGCCGGGATCGTCGACGGGCCGGTGGGGGGGAGCGAATGAGCACGGGCTTCGAGAGCCACGAGGTCCGGCGCGCCCTCGGTCTCCCGCCGGCGGAGACCTCACGTCGCTTCACCTCGGTGGCGATCGATTCCCGCGAGGTCGAGCGCGGCGCTCTCTTCGTGGCGCTCGAGGGAAAGCGGGTGCACGGCGCCGACTTCCTTCGCCAGGCCGCGCGGCGCGGCGCCGTCGGGGCGATCGTCCCGGCGGACCGGGCCTTCGACGTGGAGGACGTCGAGCTCTTCGCCGTTCCGGACACCCTTCGCGCGCTTGGAGACCTCGCCCGCTTCGCTCGTCGGCGCAGCAGCGCGCGCGTCGTGGGAGTCACGGGGAGCTCGGGGAAGACGACGGTGAAGGAGATGATCGCGCTCGCCCTGGGAGAAGCGGGAGAGACGTGGGCGACGCCGGGTAACTTGAACAGTCTGACGGGGCTTCCCCTGTCGATTCTTCGTGCAAGGCCCGGAGCGGACTATTGGGTTCTCGAGATGGGAAGCAACGCGCCCGGCGAGATCGCCCGGCTCGCGGCCATCGCTGAGCCGGACGATGCCGTCGTCACGACGGTCGGCGCGGCGCATCTCGAGGGCTTCGGAAATCTGGAGGGCGTGCTGCGCGAGAAGCTGTCGCTGCTGCGCGGGGCACAGCCGGCCGGCGAGGTCGTCGTGGGGGACGAGCCCGCGATGCTGCCGGCCGCCGCTCGCCGAATTCGCGACGACGTGATCGTCGCCGGACTCGGCTCCGAGGCCGACTATCGGCCGGACCGCTACGAGTCCGGTGCGGAGAGTGCCCGGTTCGACCGCGGGGACGTGACTTTCGCGCTGCAGGTCGGCGGCGAGCATCACGTCCGCGACGCCGTCATCGCGGCCGCGCTGGCCGAGGCTCTCGGTGTGCCGACGGAGCATGCGGCGCGCGGGCTGTCGCGTTACCGGCCGATCGGCATGCGCGGGGCGATCGTGCAGGCCGGAGAGCTGACGATCGTAGCGGATTGTTACAACGCGAACCCGGAGTCGTTCGACGCGGCGATCCGCTTCTGCGAATCATCCTTTCCGGGACGACCGCGGACGGCGGTCGTCGGTTCGATGCTGGAGCTCGGCCGTGACGCGGACGCGGCCCACCGGAGAGTCGCCGAGCGCCTCCTCGAGGCCGGGTTCACCCGCCTCTTCCCGCTCGGCGCGTTTCGCGCGGCTCTCGAGACCGCCCTCGGCGGGACGGAGGGGGGCGGACAGGCCGTCGTCTCGACTGCGGAGGACGTGGGCGAAATCGTGGACGAACTCGTCGAAGGCGCCCGACCCGGAGAGGTCGTTCTCGTGAAGGCGTCGCGCGGGGAGCGTCTCGAGCGGGTGGTCGAGGCCCTGGTCGCGCGCTCCGACGGGGAGGCGGCCTGATGCTATACCACCTGCTTTTCCCGCTGGCGGACACCCACATCATCTTCAACGTCTTCCAGTACATCTCGTTTCGGGCCGCGGGCGCGATGGTCACGGCGCTGCTCGTCGCATTCGCGGCGGGCCCCCCCGTGATCCGCCGCCTCGAAGCGTACAACATCGGCCAGGTCGTCCGCGTGGAAGGGCCGCGGACCCATCATCGGAAAGCCGGCACGCCCACCATGGGCGGGATCATCATCCTCGTGTCCATCCTGGTCTCGACCCTGCTCTGGGCACCGCTGGACCGCTGGTACATCCACGCGGCGCTGGCGATGACGATCGTCACCGGCCTGATCGGGTTCACCGACGACTACCTCAAGGTCGTGCGTCACGAGTCTCGCGGCCTCATCGCGCGCCACAAGCTGATCTGGCAGTTCGTCGCCGGGCTGTCCTTCGGCGCCCTCCTGCTGTGGCTGCCGCTTCCCGGCGGCGAGGTGACCCACCGGATGGTGCCGTTCCTCAAGAACGTGGAGCTGGTTCTCCTGCCCGTCTTCTTCCCCCTGTTCATCGCGACGGTCGTGGCCGGTTTCTCCAACGCGGTGAATCTGACCGACGGTCTGGACGGACTGGCCGCCGGCCTGTCGGCGATCGCGGCGCTGGCCATGGCGCTCTTCGCCTATGTGATGGGCCGCGTCGACACCTCGTACTACCTCGGTCTGCCGTACCTGCCGGGCGCGGGCGAGCTGACGGTGTTCTGCGTATCGGTCGCCGGCGCGGCGATCGGATTTCTCTGGTTCAACGCGCCCCCGGCCAGCGTCTTCATGGGGGACACGGGCTCACTGGGCCTCGGGGGCGCGATCGGGACGGTCGCCGTGCTGCTCAAATCGGAGCTGCTGCTGGTGGTCGTCGGAGGCATGTTCGTTCTGGAGGCTCTCTCGGTGCTGATACAGACG
>CAZOEX010000067.1:0-9847 GCA_964578925.1 uncultured Gemmatimonadota bacterium
CACGGCCTGCTTCAGCATCGGCACGTTGGGGTAGTCGAACTGATTGGCCATGCTCTGGTTACGTGCGACTTCCTCACGTAACCAGTCAGATCGCGTGTAGTTCAGATAGAACTTCGAGTACTGCCCGGTGAAGTCCTCGTGGTGCAGGTGGAGCCAGTCGTAGTCGGGCAGGCGCCCGTCCAGCACATCGGCGTCCCAGATCTCGTCGTACGGGATGCCGGCGTACTCGAGCGCCATCGTGACGGCGTCGTCCCAGGGCGAGCTGTTGGGCGGCGTGTAGATGGCGATCTTCGGCGCCTTCTCGAGCGGCACCGCCTCCATGTTGCCCTGCGCCACGTCGCTGCGCAGCACGGCGAGGTCGGCGCCCGACAGCGGCTGCACGGTCACGCCCAGCAGCGCCGCCTGCTCGACGACGCGGCGCTGGTCGGGCAGCAGGAAGGAGCCGTCGCGGTAGTTGAGCAGCCACTCGGCGCCCTCGCCCTGCTCGATCGTCCAGTAGGTCAGCCCGTAGGCGCGCAGGTGGTTCTCCTGCACCTCGTCCATCGGAACGAGCAGCATCTGGGCGGCCGCGGAACGCGGCGCGGCAGCGGCCAGCCCCACGAACAGGGCGAGCGCGGCGCTCGCGGCGCGCACGGGCATCGCCCGGAGGACTCCCCGGGCGCGGCGTCCGAAGCCGCTCAGAGCGAGCGCTCCGGCGGCGCCGACAGCCCCTCGGACGGGACCCGGCCCTCGATCTCCGAGAGCAGGCGCCGCGCCACGGGGGCGAGCGCGCTGTCCGGGTGGTCGATGATCAGCTTCTGCAGCCAGGCGCGCGCCGCGTCGGGGCGCTCCGGCAGGGCGGCGCGGGCCAGCGCCAGCAGCGCGCCGGTCGCTTCGGGGGAGTCCGGGAAGGCCTCGACCAGTCCGCGCCGCACCTCGGCGGCCGCGTCGCCGAAGCCGTCGTGGGCGAGCGCACCGGCCGCCAGCCGCATCAGACCCGCGGCCACCGGATCGGCCGCGCGCTGCCCCCAGCTCCGGGCCGAGGTCAGCAGCGCTGGCGGCCCGTCCCCGGTGCGGAGGTCGTAGATCCCCTGCCCCAGCCGGGCGACGTCCGCCGAGTCGGCGCGCGACAAGATGTCGAGCAGCAGCAGGATCTCGGTGCGCTCCTCCGGGTTGCCGCCGGGAATCTGGCCGGCGGTCGACAGATGCTGCTGCGCGCGCCCGACCTGCCCGCGGAAGAGCGCGAGATGGCCACGCTGCGCCTCGAGCCGCGAGGCGACGGCAGCGTCGGAGGGCTGGCGGGGCGCGAGGTCGAGCGCCCGGGCGGCGGCCCCGAGATCGCCGCGCCGCACGCGGGCCTTGGAGAGCCGGATCGCCAGATCCGCCCGCTCCGCTTCCTCGGCCGGGTACTCGTCGGCGTGCAGCTCGATCAACTCTTCCGCCGCGGCGTCGTCCGTCGAGGCCCGCAGCACCACCAGGCTGTTGATCGCGAGGCGCCGGGTGTCGCTGCCGCGGGGCGCCGCCCTGAAGATGCGCTCGAAGGCCTCCCGCGCCTGTGTCTCGTCGCCCAGCTCGAGCGCCAGGCTGGCCTCGACGGCCTCCCACTGCAGCCGGTCCATGTCGCCGTCGGCGTCGGATGCGAGCCGCGCGGCCGCCCAGCGCGCGTCCTCCGGGAAGTCGTCCCGGGCCTGCGCGTAGTAGCGCCGCAGCACCTGCCAGCGCATCTCGCGGGGCGCCCGGACGACGATCTGCTCGGCCAGGTCGCGCGCCCAGCCGCCGCGACGGAGCTGCAGGGCGAGCTGCAGGCCGCCGCGGAGCGCGCTCACGGCGACCGTGGGGCCGGTGAGCGTCGTCTCGAGGGCGTCCAGCACCTCGTCGCGGGCGATGCCCGGCGTACGCAGATGCGACTCCACCGAGGTCACGCCCGCGTCGCCCCAGGCGAGCACCCGCGTCCACTCCTCGGCCGCCGCCTCGTAGCGGCCGGCCCGCTCGTGCAGAACGGCCAGCTCCTGCGCGAAGGCGTCCGCGTCGCCGGTGCGCTCCCGGGCGTCGAGCAACGTCTGCACGGCCTCCTCGTGGCGGCCGAGCGTGGAGAAGGTCGTCGAGAGCTCGGCGTAGCCCGTCACGTCGGAGGGACGCGCCCGCACCCAGGCGCGTGCCTCCTCGAGCGCCTGGTCGGCGTGACCCGAGGCGGCGAGGGCACGGATGTACGTCTGGTGGATCGCGGCCTGGTCGTAACCCGCCCGCTCGGCCGCCTCTTCGGCGTAGGGGAGGACGACGTCGGGCGCGCCCCGGGCCTCCGTGAGGCGGGCCAGCATCGACAGCGCCTGCGACGCGGTGGGCTGGGAGCCGAGCAGCTCGGCGAGCGCGCGCTCGGCCTCGACCGGCTGGCCCGAGCGCTCGAGCTGGATCGCGAGCGCCAGCGTTCGGCTCTCCTCGGCCCGCGCGCCGGTGGTCGTCTGGGCCGCGGCGCGGGCGGTCGGCAGGGCGCCGGAGCCCGCGAGCAGGGCCGCCGACGCGACGAAGACGGCGGACAGACGGGCGGCGCGGCCGGCGCCGGGCCGACGGAGGCGGGATCGGCGGTTCACGGCGCACCTCCCTCGGCGCCGGACGCCGGGTCGGAGGACGCGCCCCCCGTGCCGGCGTTCAGGCGGTCGAAGTACTGCAGGATCAACCGCCGGGCCGAGTTGGAGACGCGGGAGAGCGCCGCGTCGTCGGGATACGGATAGCGCGGGCCCGCCTCGATCGCGCCCGACGTCTCGGGCACGGCGCCCGGACGCGACAGGTCGGCGGCCTGCGACTCGCGGCGCGTGGGATCCTCGTCGCGCTCGAGCGACCGGCCGGCGTCCAACAGGCGACGGAAGAGGCGCTCCTGCCGCTCGAGGGTCGCGCGGTCGAGCCGACCCTCCCGCAGCCGCGACGCGATCTCGTCCGCCTCGGTCGACAGCAGCTCGGGTCGCGCGGCGAGCTCCCGGGCCTCGGGGCGCTCGCCGAGCCGCTCGAGCTCGCGGGCGATCTCCTCCTGGCGCTCCGCGAGCCGCCGCATCTGCTGCTGCATCGCCATCGGCTGGCCGCTCTGCTGCATCATCATGAGCCCCCCCGACTCGCGATTCAGCCCGGCCTGGCTCCGGCTCATCTGCGCGAGCTGATCGAGCATCTCCTCCATCCCCGTCGCCGACCCGGCGCTTTGCACCTGCTCGCGGCTGGCCATCAGCCGACCCGCGAGGTCGTTCAGCGTCTCGACCAGCGCCCGGCCCCGGGACGACGCCCCGCGGGGCGGGCCTTCCCGCGCGCCGAGGGCCTCGCCGAGCGACTGCATTTGCTGCCGGGCGTCGGCCGCGGTCCGGCCGATCGTCTCGTCGATCAGCGCCGTCTTGCGGCCGGCTTCCGAGAGCGACTGGAGCAGGCGGTCGAGACCCTGGACGAGCGCCGCCTGCCGCCCCGCCAGGTCCGAGGCGTCCGCGTCGCTCGCTTCGAGGGCGCGGGCGAGCTCACCCTGCTCAGCCGCGAGATCGAGCGCCTCGCCCGTCGCCCGCTCCACCGCCTCGAGGGCCTCCTGCTTCCAGTCCTCGTTCAGCATCTGTCCGGCCTGCTGCATCGACCCGGCCGCCTCGCCCATCTGGCCGGCGGCCTGCGACGCGGACTGCTGGCCCCCGCTCTGCTGCTGCGGGCTGCCGCTGCGGGCGCCCTCGGACGCCGTCCGCATCTCGCCCGCCGCCTCCGAGGCGTTCTGCGCGCCGCTGGCGACCGAGTCGGCCGCCGCGTCGAGACCCTGCTCCTCCAGCCGCTGGCGCAGCTCGTCCATCTGCTCGGAGAGCCGCTCGGCTCGCTCGGCCGCCTCGTCCTGCCGTCCGGCCCACTCCTCGTCCGGCTCGTAGCCCTCCGACAGCGCCTGCTGCCGATCGGCGAGCTGTCGGGCCATCTCGACCGCCTCCTTCATCGACTGCTCGGTCGCGACCCGCTCCATCAGCGAGAGGGTGCGCTCGAGCCGGTCTTCCAGCTCGCGGAGCGTGTTCGACAACTCGCCCAGCTCCTGGCGGGTGCGCGGCTGGTCGAGGTTGCGCAGCGCCTCTTCGAGCTGGCGCAGCCGCTCGCCGAGGCCCGTCTCCTCGATCTGCCGGAAGAGTTCGTCGAGCTGCTCCATCTTCTCGCGCAGCGCCGCGTCGGCCATTCCCGACTCCTCGGCGCCCTCCCGCATCTCTTCCATCTCCCGCCGCATCGCCTCCATGCGCTCGTCCAGGTCCTCGCCCCGTTCGAGCACTCGGCGCGCTTCTTCGGTCGCGCCGAAATCCGCCTCTTCGCTTCGGCCCTCGGCGGAGTTCTGCGGCTCGTCTTCCCGACCGGCCGTCCGGCGTTCGGCGTCACGGGCTGCTCGCGCCAGGTCGGCCGCATCCTTCTGCAGCTCGCGGCCGCTCCGGGACAGGTCCGAGGCGGTCTCGGCCGCCGACCGGCGGAGCTCGGACGTCGTGGGGACGTAGACCCGGAAGGTGTCGGACCGGGCCATCCGGTGACCCGGGTTGGCGTCACCGGCCCGCGCCGTGTAGAAGAGCGTGTCGCCGGGCACGAGTTCGAGCACGTCGAGCCGGAGCCGCGGCCGCAGGACGAGCCGGCCGATGCGGTCCTCGCGCGAGGCCGCCGACCAGAGCGGCACCTCGCGGGGCTCGCTCCGCAGGCCCGCGGCGGAGACCCGCCAGGTCTCGAGATCGACCACGGCGAGCCCGATGTCGTCCTGCGCGTCGACGACCAGCGGGAGCCGGAGATCGACGCTGGCCGCCGTGTCGCGGCCCGGATAGGTGATCTGCACGCCCGGGAGCCGGTCGGGGATGATCTCCACCGTGAAGGGCGCGGGTGGACGGAGGCCCGGCAGCTCGACGGCCGGTTCGAAGCGCCACGTCCAGCGACCGTTCCGCCGCGGGCGCCAATCGACCGCGAAGCGCTGGTCCGCCTCTCCACCCACCTCGAGGGCGACGTCCCCGCCGGCGGCGGAATCGACCAGCGCGGCGGCCTCGAGCGGCGCGTTCACGCGGCCGCGGATCCGCACGAGGGTACCGGCCGGCAGCTGGAGCGTACCGGTGACCGCGCCGAGCGTCTCGGCGGGGCGACCCAGGTAGCCGGGATAGCGCAGCTCCATCATCAGATCGGTGACGAGCAGGGGGTCGAGCGGCCGGATCTCGTGGCTCTCCGACCGCGATCCGTCGTCGCCCTCGACCCAGTAGGTCGTCGGACCGTCGACGGGACCCGTCTCCGCCCGGGCGCTCCCGTCGGAGGCGACGGCCGCCGCCGCCCGGCGGATCGGCTCCCCCTCGGCCTGCCAGGTGACGAAGACGGAGTCCCGCTGCGGCGCGACCGCGCGCACCTCGAGCGGGTCGCCCCGGAGCACGGCGGTGTCGCCCGGCGCCACGGTGATCCGGGGCGGAGGCGGCGGGAAGGCCGTAGTCCACGGCTGGCCCAGCGCGCCGGCCGCTTTCGCGGTGCGGACCGGGGCGCGGGCGGCGAGCAGGGCGAGTCCCCCGAAGGCGAGGACGCAGAGGAGAACCGCCACGAGGATCCGGCGTCCCGCGCGGCGCAGCGACGCCGGGAAGAGCTCCCAGTCCTCGTGGACGGCGAGCCGGTCGGCGACGCGCTGCCGGCCGAGCCGGGTCAGCGCCGCCGAACCGCCACGGGCGGGCCGCGCGAGTTCGAGCGCGCCGGCCAGCTCGCCCCACCGGAACCCGATCGTCCGTTCGACTTCCGGGACGAGGGCGGGCTCGCGGCTCTCCGCCAGGTAGCGCCGCGCGACGGCGGCGACGAGCGCGGCGCCCGCGATGGCGACGACGACGAGGCCGAGCGGGATCCAGGAGCCGGGGCGGTGGACGGCCTGTTCCGGCAGAAGCGTCGCCACCACGATCACGGCCGCTACGACGGCGAGCGCGAGGCCGCCGGCCGCCATGACGAGCGCCAGGCGCACCCGGCCCGCCAGGCGCTCGATGCGTCCGAGCTCGCGAGCTTCCGGGCCCGCGGCTCTACTCGTCTGTCGTCTCTGACTCATCCTCGCTCCCGTCCTCGGCCCCTTCTCCACCCCGTTGTCCCGTCGCCGGCGCGGCAGCGGCGGCCAGCGCCATCTCGTAGGCCACGTTGCGCGCCAGCCCGAAGTCCGTGCGCAGCAACTCGACGACGTCCCGCGTGCTGGCCCCCGCGCGCGCCGCGTCGAGCGCCGCGCTTTCCGCCGCTTCACGAACCGCGGCGTCCCCGTCGGCGGTCCCGGCCGCCGCTCCGGCTTCCACCGGCCCCGCGGCGCCGGATCCCCCGGGCGTCCGCGCCCCGTCGAGCACGAGCGTAACCTCGCCGCGCACTTCCGCTTCACCGTAATAGTCGGCCAACGCCGCAACCGTTCCACGGCGGACCTCCTCGTGCACCTTCGTCAACTCCCGACAGACACAGGCCGGGGTCGCGCCGAGGCCCGCGTCCGCGAGGTCCGCGAGCAGACGGTCCAGGCGCCTCGGCGACTCGAAGGCGACGAGGGTCATCGGAAGCCGCGCGCAGCGCTCGAGCCACTCGCGGCGGCTCGTTCCCTTGCGCGGGGGGAAGCCGAGGAAGGCGAACTCGTCGGCCCCGAAGCCCGAGACCGCGAGCGCCGCGAGCACGGCGGAGGGCCCCGGGATCGCCACGACCCGGTGGCCGGCGTCGGCGACGGCGCGCACCAGCAGGGCGCCCGGATCCGACACGGAGGGCGTGCCGGCGTCGGTCACGAGCGCCAGATCCTCTCCGGCCTCGAGGCTCGCCAGCGCCTCGTCGATCCGCTCCCGCTCGTTGTGCTCGTGCAGCGACACGAGCCGGGTGTCGAGATCGAAGTGGCGGACGAGCTTCAGGGAGCGGCGCGTGTCCTCGGCATAGGCGGTACGCGCGCGGCCGAGGACCTCCCGCGCCCGGGGAGACATGTCCGAAAGATTGCCGATCGGCGTCGCGACCAGGTAGAGGGTGCCGGAGTCGGTCGGTGAACTCATCGTATCGTTACCTCCACGCAAAAACGCCCTCCGCCGTCACCGGCCGGAGGGCGCTGTGGGGGCGTTCGGCCCCGCGTCAGGCGTGCGCCTTGATCAGCTCTTCGAGCTGGCCCCTGGAACGGACGCCGACGACCGTCTCGACCAGTTCCCCGTCCTTGAAATAGAGAATGCTCGGAATCGACCGAACGTTGAAGCGCTCGGTCGTCTTACGGTTCGCGTCGACGTCGACCTTGCCGACCTTGACCTCGCCGGCGTACTCCTCGGCCAGCGACTCGATCACCGGGGTCACGGCGTGGCACGGACCGCACCACTCCGCCCAGAAATCGACGACGGCAAGGCCCTCGCCCTGCTCGATCTCTTCGCTGAAGCTGTCGTCCGTCAGCTCCAGCAGATGTTCGTTCGCCATATCGGTTACTCCCTCGATCTCGGTGGATAAACTCGGAGCGCACTTCTACCTTCAGACGGTGAACAACATCGACCACATTGGAATCGCGGTCAATTCCCTGGCCGAAGCGATCCCCGTCTTCTCCACGCTCCTCGCAACTAACGGGTCGGGCGAGGAAGAAGTTCCGTCGGAGGGCGTGCGGGTGGCGTTTTTCGGCGAAGACGGGGGCCGCATCGAACTGCTCGAGGCGACGGGGCCCGACTCGCCCGTCGCCCGCTTCCTCGAGCGGCACGGGCCGGGCGTGCATCATCTCTGCCTGGCGGTGCCCGACCTCGAAGAGGCGCTCGAAGAGGCCGAGGACGCGGGCGTCCAGGTGCTCGAGCCGCGCATCCGCGAGGGCGCCGGCGGCCACCGGGTCGCCTTCCTGCACCCGAAGACGACGTCGGGCGTGCTGATCGAACTGAGCGAAGGGCCGGAGTAGCCGTCGGTTCGGCGCGCCGCCGACTACTCTCCGGCGTCGTTCGACGCTTCGAGCTCCGCGAGGTCGGCGAGATCACGCATGCGGCCCACGGCGCGCTTGTTCCGGATCAGGTGCTCACGTCCGAGGACGGGAATCTCGAGGCCTTCGTACTCGACGGACTCCCGTCCTTCCCACGCGTCCTCGAACTCGACGCCGGTGATCGAGGTCAGGATGTCTATGCGACGCGGCGAGACCCCGATCTGAAAGACGAGATCGTCCGTCTCGAGATCCTCCCGCGTGAGGTCGGTCAGCGGCGCCCCGAACCGTTCCAGCGCCTTCCAGACGGCCGTGGCGTTCTCCGGGCTCGGACACACCCAGAGGTCCAGGTCACCCGTCGCCCTCGGCACTCCGTGCGCCGCCAGGGCGTGGGCTCCCACCACCAGGTACTGGACGCCTTCCTCGGAGAATGCGGACAACATCTCGACGAAGTCGCGGTTCATCTTCGCTTCCTTCCATGAAGGCCCAGGCCTGTCGGGTGAGCGGCCAGACCATCGCGATGCGCTCGGCGGGGGTCGTGGAGGCCAGATCGTTGGGGTCGGGGTCGCCGAGGCGGAGGCGGCGGGTCGGGTAGTCCGAACGGTCGATGGGCTGCGATCGGTTCATCGGGCTCGCGTCCTCAGTTCAGCCCGCCGCCGCTCAGCCGGTCGGCCTGGAGTCGCTCGACGTACCAGCGGCCCCGATCGTCGTGCGCCGTGACGAAGGGCACCATGACGTTGCCCTTGCGGGTCCCCCGCATCCGGACCTCGTAGCGGCTGCGGTCGGGACCGAGCCCGGCGAGGTTCGCGAGGCGCAGCTCGTAGCCCTCGTGCTTCAACAGCCGCGCGAGGATGACCATGCGCGACTCGATCTCCTGCACGCCGAAGCGTTCGATCGCGGGGCCCTCGGAGGTGCCGAAGACCGTCCACATCCCCTCGTAGTTCTCCGCCTGCGCGGCGTCGAGGAAGCGGGTGATCGCGCTCTCGGCCGACTCGGCGCCGTAGCCGCCCGCGGGAGCGGACACGTCCGGAGCTCCCGAGCCTCCGCTGCCGGCGCCCCGGCTCGATCCGCAGGCGGCCAGGGCCACGGTGGTCAGGGCGACGAGGGTGAGACGGATCGGGGGAACGTGAGGCGACCGAGCCTCGCGGGAATCGAGATTCATTCGCTGTAGCTTCCTCGGTGCTGTCGCGGGTTTACGGGTCGCCGTCGTACAGCGCGGCTCCCCGCGAGTCTGGCGGATCGGTCTACACCTCGGGAATCTACTCCGCCCGGCCCGCGACTTCACGGGTCGCGTCCGGCGCCGGCCCGCCCGCGTCTTCGGCGTCGCCGACGGCCTCGCCCGAGTCGCGGGGTTCGCCCGTTCCGGCCCCGGCCCCGGTCCCCACGCGCACGAACTCGATCTCCCCGCCGGGCGACATCTCGGCCCGCACCCGGTCGCCGTCGCCGAACTCGCCGTCGAGGAACGCCATCGCCAGCGGGTCGGAGACCAGGTGCTGGATCGCGCGCTTGATCGGGCGGGCGCCGTAGGCCGGATCGTAGCCCTCCTCGGCGATCTTCGCCCGCACCTCCGGCGTGAACTCGAGGGTCATCTCCCGCTCGCGCAGCCGGGCGGCGAGCCGCTCGAGCTGCAGGTCGACGATCTGCTTCAGGTCGTTCTCGTCGAGCGGCCGGTAGACGAGGATCTCGTCGACCCGGTTCAGGAACTCGGGCCGGAAGTGGCCGCGCAGCGCGCCGAGGACCCGCTCCTCGACCCGCTCCCACGGCTCGTCCTCCATCTCGAGGATCGACGTGCTGCCGACGTTGCTCGTCATGATGACGACGGTGTTGCGGAAGTCGACCGAGCGCCCCTGCGAGTCGGTGAGCCGTCCGTCGTCGAGCACCTGCAGCAGCAGGTTGAACACGTCGGGATGCGCCTTCTCGATCTCGTCGAGGAGGATCACGGCGTAGGGCCGGCGGCGGATCGCCTCGGTGAGCTGGCCCCCCTCCTCGTAGCCGACGTAGCCG